>JAKSBY010000733.1 GCA_022360855.1 Sphingomonadales bacterium
ATCGAAGCGGATGGGCTTCATGCCCCGCGGCGGATCGCGCCACACATCCGGGTTCTCGGTCATCGGACCGTCGCCGGAAAGCTCCATCTCGGCATAGAGATCGAAGGTGTGGCCGCTCGGCGCGGTGAAGCGGATGCGCCGGCCGACGCCGGGCTGCTCTCCGGCGGCGATGTGCTCCACCTCGGTGCCGAGCGCGGCGATGCGCTTCTCGAATTCGTCCAGGTCCGCATCCGAGCTGACCTTGAAGCCCATCACATCCATGCCGGCCCGGTCGGCTTCGCGCAGCACCACGCTGTGCCGGTCGAACTCGTCATAGGCCTTCAGATAGACCCGGCCGTCCGCCTCCCGGCCGACCTCATCGAGCCCGATGATGTCCCGGTAGTGCTTGAGGGCCGGTTCCAGTTCGAGGACCCGCAGCTGAATAAAGCCGGGCCGCAAGACGCCACTAACAGCCATGATTGCTCGCTCCTTCCTCTTGGTATCGCGTTTGGTCGAAACACTTTCCGAGCGGCCTCAAGACGAGGTCGCTCTTGGGAAAAACCTTGCAGGCAAGTGCTGCGCCCGCGGCCTCCTCCGCCGCGCTCACATGCACGCGGCTCATCGGCCCGCAGCGGTAGTCGCCTTCCAGCACCTCCACCTTGCAGATGCCGCAGCCGCCGCCGCGGCAGCCGACCGGCACCGTGGCCAGGCCGGCGCGCTCCATGGCGATCAGTACGCGTTCGTCATGCGCGCAGGCAAAGCGCGCTGCGGCGCCCAGGACCCTGATCTCATACCGCGCGGTGGCCATGCTCAGATCCTCTTGAACAGCGGGCTCTTGGCGAGCGCCGCCTCGCCGTCGGCCTGGGTGACGAATTTTTCGGTGAAGATGTCCTTCTCGAACAGCCGGCCCTTCATCAGCGCGCGGATGGACGCTTCGATCATCGGCGGCGGGCCGCAGAGATAGGCGCTGTTGCCGGAAAAGCGGCCGTCGAAAGCGCGCGCAGCGGCTTCATGGATGAAGCCGATCTCGCCGGCCCACGCATCGGCCGGGTCCATCTCGGAGAGCGCCGGCACATAAGTGAAGTTCTCGTGCTGTTCCGCCAGTTCGCTAAAGAGCGCGTCGCAATAAAGGTCCTTACGGCCGCGCACGCCGTGGAACAGCCAGAGGGGCTTGTCGAAGCCCTGCTCCAGCAGATCGAGGACCATGGATTTGGGGCTCGACACGCCGGAGCCGCCGGCGATGAAGAGGCAGGGCTTTTGGGCCGAGGCGCGGACGAAGAAATGCCCCATGGGCCCGGCGAAGGTGAGGTCGTCGCCGACCGCCAGCCGCTCATGCACATAGGCCGTGCCCTTGCCACCGTCGACGCGGCGCACATGCAGCTCGATACGGTTCGGCTCCGACGGCGGCGAGGCGATGGAAAAGGCGCGCGGGCCGTCGATGCCGGGAAGGTTCAGATTGATATACTGGCCGGCCTGGAACTCGATACCGTCGCCGTCCAGCTCCAGCCACACGCCCTTGATATCCGGCGTCAGGTCGGCGAGGTCGGCGACCCGGGCGGTGAAATCCGCAACCGGGATATGCCGCGCGTCCGGGTCTTCCTCCACGTCGGCCTCGACCACCAGGTCCGAGAGCGGCGTCGCGCAGCAGGCCAGCGCCTTGCCTTCTTCGCGCTCGAAATCCATCAGCGCAAAGGGCGAGGCCGGGCCGATCTCCACCTCGCCCTCCAGCACGTCGATCTTGCAGGTGCTGCAGAGCCCGTGGCCGCACTGATAGGGGATGTAGATGCCGGCGCGCAGCAGCGCATCGAGGATGGTCTGCTCCTCTTCGACCTCGATGGTCTCGCCGATCGGCTCTATCGTGACGTGGTAGGTCATCGGGCCTTACGTGTACGACCCCCCGACCCCGGTCAGCCCCGGCGTGGTGAAGCGGACCACGCTCTTGTGGCCGAGGCCGTTCTCCTTGAGGCTCTTGTTCAGATCGGGCGTGAAGGCCGCGCCGTCCAGGGTCCATTCGGCCGCATCCCAGTCGATCTTCTCGAAATCCGGGTGATAGCCGTAGGCGCCGGGCAAGACCTCCCCGACCACCGCGGCGAACGGCATGTCGGGCGCCAGCGGCAGGGCGATCGGCGCGCAGAACATCAGGTGATCCACCCAGTTCCAGTAGGTGATGATGTTGCCGTGGAAATTCTTTTCCGCATCCAGCGGTTCGAAGTCGTAGTTTCCGAGTGCGGTGGCGGGCATTGTGCGGTCCTCCGGCTCAGCTCGCGGCGCGGGCGCGCGCGGCCATCCATTCTTTCCACATGGCCTGGTCCTGGGAGCCCTCGTAGTCGCCGTTGTCGGCGCCGTCCTTCAGGCGGTACCAGTCCAGGATCTCGGGCACCGTGGCGCCGCCGCAGTTGCCCTGATAGATCTGGTGCACCGGCAGCCAGGACTGGACGTATTTCTCCGGCTCGAAGTCGAAGATGTCCTTACAGCCGTCGGAACAGAAGTGGTACGTCTCGCCCTTGTATTGGGACGAGCGGAAACAGATCTTGGTCGGATCGTCCGGCTCGGTATAGCCCATGGGGATCTGGCAGGTGGTGCAGAGCATGGGCAGGGTCGGGTTGAAGAACCGGTTGCCCTCTTGCTGCTGCTTGCGCCAGAATTCGAAGCGCGGCCGGTAATATTTGTCGAAGGTTCCAGGATATTTCTCCGAGAACCAGTCGAGTTCGTCGTCGGTCGGCACCCAGGTGTGGAAGGCCGCCGCGTAGCCGTAATTGTAGAAGATCGACCAGACCTCGCTCGACAGCCGGTCCTTCTCCTTGGTGGCTACTTCGTAATATTTCGGCAGCCGGATGCCGTAGCGGGAGAGGTCCTCGAAGAGGGCGCCGCCGGCCTCCTCGAAATACATCTCCCAGGCTTCCTTCCACGACATGATCTTCTTGGGCAGCATGTAGTCCATCATCATGGCGACGATGGACAAGAGCCGGTAGCCGCGCCAGAACCACTTGTCCATCCAGCGCTGGACGATGGGCACGTTGGCCTCGTCCTGCTCCAGCATGAATTTGATGATCTCGAGGCCCAGGGTCATGTGGCGGGCCTCGTCGGACTGGGCCGAGAAGCCGAAGGTGACCGTGGCCATATCGCCGTTATAGGCGGCACCCGACATGAAGGGCACGAACAAGAGGTTCGTGAGCACATATTCGAAGGAAAAGGAGATCGCCGTCAGGAACTCGAACGGGCCGGCCGACATGGCGTCGTCGAAGAACGACTTCGGCACCGACAGATACCAGACCCGGTCGTGCATATGGTAACGGCTGTGCATGCCGTTGAAGTATTTGTTGTAATGGCTCATGGCGTGCACCTGGGTCTGCACGTGCCTGAGCTCGTCGATGGACTGCATCTGGCAGGCGATGCGCGGGCCAACGCCGCGGAAATGCCGGCCGGCATAGGCAAAGCCGCGATGGGCCGCGTATTCCAGGGGCGACACGCCGGTCAGGAAGATCTTCACCGCGTTGATGTAGCGCGCTTCCGTCAGGCCGAGCTGGCCGTTGTTCTGGGCGAAGCTGTCGATCACCGCGTAGAGCTTACGCTCCTTCTCCGACTGGTATTTCCAGTAGGCGTCCATGGTCAGCCGGAAGGGGTCTTCCCAGGCCTCCCAATCGTGGATCCTGATGCCCTCGTAGCGGTCATAGGGGAATACCTTGTCCATGGGCTGGAAGGTGGTCTCCCAGTCGAGCCCGCGGGTCATCAGGGCATAGCGGTCTTTCAGCCCGAGCTTCTTGATCCTGACCGGCTTGTTCATGGTCGGCTCCTTACGGTTTCCATTCGAGCGCGAAATACTCGTCTTCCTCATCGACCTCGCCGGCGAGGCTGATAAGGCTGAGATGGAGCTCCTGCACGTCCCAGTCGCGGCCGAGCTTTTCTTCCACCGTATCCTGGCGGACCACCAGCCGGCCGGGCGCGTCGATCTTGACCATGGCCGGATAGGCGTTGATCACGGCCTTGGGATTGTCTTCCTGGATGGCCTCGATGATGGGCCGCGCGTCGTCGGTGTTCTGCAAGGTGATGGAAACGTTCTGCACCATGGTGTGTCCCCTTAAGCGAGCGTGAGCCCGATCTTCTCGAGCCGCTGGGCCAGGCTCTGCTCGACCGCCGCGACCGCCTCGTCTCCAGCGTCGCCGAGCACGAACGCTGCCAGCGGGCCGACGGCCGTGCGCACCCGGTCGGCCCACTGCGCGAGCCAGCCTTCAAGCAAGGCTCTGTTGTCTTCGGATTCGGCGGCGGCCGCCTTGACGAGTGCGTCGGTCCAACGCAGGTGATCGGCGTACCAGTCGCTCATGAACTCGGTGAGCATGGAGAGCGCGGTGGCGCCGTATTTCAGCCCCTCGTCGTCAAAGTGGTCGTAGGTCAAGGGGTAGACAAAGCCATCCATGACAACGTTTTGTGCCACGAACTGCTCGAACCAGTCGTCGAACACGAAGCTGTCTTCCATCACGTGGCGCAGGCCCTGCCACAGCGGGTCCTGCGTCCAGTCTTCGCGGGTCGGCTTCAGCCGTTCGCCCGTGCTACCGTCCAGCGCCAGGCCGATGCGGCTGATAATCTGCGCGATGCCGAGCCGGTCCATGGCGGCGAAGGCGGCGCATTGGGTGACCGCGGTGCCGTAGCCGATATGGCTGATATTGATGTTGTTCATGTTCGCGCCCCACTCATAGTGGCGCAGCGGCATGAGGAACTTCTGCACCTTGTCGAGCCAGGGCTGCTCGATGGTGCTCAAGAGCCCCTTCTTCTGCACGAAGGCGAAATTGGTCTCGCAGGCGTCCATCAGCCGGTTCCGGGCGATGGTGTAGGTGCCGTAATA
>JAKSBY010000553.1 GCA_022360855.1 Sphingomonadales bacterium
TAGGGGTCTCCGCCATGGCCGTTCGTCAGCATCTCTATGCGCTGGCGGAGCAGAAGCTCGTCGCCGCCACGGAGGAGGCACGCGGACGCGGCCGGCCGAGCAAATACTGGCACCTTACCGAAGCCGCTTACACGCAGTTTCCAGACCGGCATGGGGATCTCGCCTATGATTTGATCGGCGATATGAAGGCCGCCCTCGGCGAAAGTGCCATGGAGGCGCTGCTCGAGGTGCGGACGAAGCGGCAGATTGCCGACTATTCGGCGCGCATGGCCGATACGAGATACCTGGAGGATCGAGTCAACGCCCTGGCCGAAATCCGCAGCGCCGAGGGCTATATGGCGGAAGCGCACGCGGACGAAGCCGGCGGCTTTCTGCTCATTGAGAATCACTGCCCTGTCTGCCAGGCGGCAAAGGCTTGCAGCGGCATCTGCGCCTCTGAATTGGAGCTTTTTCGAGCCGTCCTGGGACCGGACGTAGCGGTCGAGCGGACCGATCACATCATCGCCGGCGCGCGCCGCTGCGCCTATCGGATTTCGGGCTGATTTGTCATTGCGAGCGGAGCGAGCAATCCAGGAGAGCGCAGGGCGCCGCCTCTCCCGTCATGCCCGTGAAAACGGGCATCCAGAACGACCTCGACATGGATTCCCGCGTGCGCGGGAATAACAATGGGAGACGAGATTGCCGCGTCGCTGGCGCTCCTCGCAATGACGCGAGTCTGTGGTCATATCGGAGAAAGGCCTCAGGCGGTCTTCTCTTCGCTGCGCAGGAGCGACCTCAGGGCCTTCAGCTCGCCGATGATCGCGCCGAGCTCGTCTTCCGCCGGCCCATCGGCCTCGGCCATCGCTTCTGCCGTAGCCGGTGTCCCGGCGGGCGGAGCTGCGTCGGAGGACGCATCCTCAACCTTCTCAACCTTTTGACCGGGCTCGACTGCGGGCTTTGCGGCACCGTCGAGAATCTCGTCGACGGTTTTCCGCACGCCTTTTTCACGGAACAGCTTCTGGACGCCCTTGATGGTGTAGCCGTCCGTGTAGAGGAGGTGGCAGATGGCGCGCAGCAGCTCGACATCGGCGGGGCGGTAGTAGCGACGATTGCCGCCACGCTTCATCGGACGGACCTGCGAGAATCGTGTCTCCCAAAATCTCAAGACGTGCTGCGGAACGTCCAGCTCGTTCGCGACTTCGCTGATTGTCCGAAAGGCCTCGCGCGATTTCATTGCCGCCTTAATCCAGCCCGGCGGCCTGCCCGCAGGGCGATTTTCCCTTCTTGCTGGGTGAACAGTCGCCGCCGGCCGTTACAGGGGCGACGAGCCGAGCGCCCGATTGATCTGGTCTTTCATGACCTGGCTGGCCCGAAAAACCAGCACCCGCCGAGGTAGAATGGGAACCTCTTCACCGGTTTTCGGATTGCGGCCAACGCGGCCACCCTTGCGACGCACCAAAAAACTTCCAAACGAAGAAATCTTTACATTCTCGTTATTTACAAGGCTATCTGAAATCTCTTTGAGAACAAACTCAACCAACTCTGCAGACTCGTTCCGCGACAGTCCCACCTCCTGGTAGACCGCCTCACTCAGATCTGCCCGCGTGAGCGTACGAGTTGCCATTGTTTCCCCCCGGCGTTTTGAGCCACGGTAAAGAAACGGAGGAAACCCGTCAATATCAATGACGTAGGGGGTGTCGTTAAAATTATGCTGTGAATTACCAGCGCATGAGGCATGAGCCCCATGTGAATCCGCCCCCCATGGCTTCCAAAAGCACAATGTCATCCCGTTTGATCTTGCCCGCCTCGATACCGTCAACAAGCGCCAGAGGCACCGACGCCGCCGAGGTATTGGCGTGGCGATCAACGGTCAGGATGACCTTGTCCCCGGTCAGGCCGAGCTTCCGCGCCGTGCCGTCGATGATGCGTTTGTTGGCCTGGTGCGGCACGACCCAGTCGATGTCGTGCAGCTCAAGCCCGGCCGCCGAAACCGCCTCGCCGACCGTCTCCGCCAGATTGGTGACCGCATGGCGGAAGACCTCGCGCCCCCTCATGCGCAAAAACCCGGCCGTCTGCGTCGACGACGGCCCGCCGTCGACATAAAGCATATCGTGATAGCGCCCGTCGGACCTGAGATGCGTGGTCAGGATGCCGCGATCGGTGTTGGCGCCGTTGCCGTCCTGCGCTTCCAGAACAAGCGCTCCGGCGCCGTCGCCGAACAGCACGCAGGTGGCCCGGTCCTCCCAGTCAAGGATGCGCGAGAAAGTCTCGGCGCCGATTACAAGGACCCGTTCGGCCTGCCCTGCCCTGACGAAATTGTCGGCCACGGAGATCGCATAGATGAACCCCGTACAAACCGCCTGAACGTCAAAAGCCGCACCGCCAGTCATGCCGAGACGCGCCTGCACGGTCGTCGCCGTAGCCGGAAAGGTCTCGTCCGGCGTGGCGGTCGCCAGCACGATGAGATCGATATCCGATCCCTCGATGCCGGCCGACGCCAAAGCTTTTTCGCTTGCCGCAACGGCGAGATCGGACGTCAGCTCACCTTCCGCGGCGACGTGACGCCGGCTGATGCCCGTGCGTTCGACGATCCACTCGTCGGAGGTATCGACCCGCTCGGCCAACTCCTCGTTGGTCACCATCTTCTCGGGAAGGTAGCTTCCCCAGCCTATCGCAACGGAACGTTTCATGACTATTCGGCGCTCACCGCGGCGGGCAACTCTTCGCCGCCTCCGAAATTCTTGAGGTCTTCGTGGATTGCATTGATCAGGTCATGGCGCGCCATATCGGCGGCAACGCCGATGGCCGAGGCAAAGCTCGAGGCGCTGGCGCCGCCGTGGCTCTTGACCACGAGGCCGTTGAGCCCGAGGAAGACGGCACCATTGTGGTTCTGCGGATCGAGATGGTCCCTGAGCGCGTTCAGCCCCTGCCGGCCGATAAAGAGCCCGAGCCTGGTTAGGAAATTGGCTGCGCTGACCTGCTTGAGAAGGCCATAGATCAGCTTGGCCGTACCCTCGGCGGTCTTCAGCGCCACATTGCCCGAGAATCCATCGGTCACGACCACGTCGAAATCGCCGGCGCCGATGCCGTCGCCCTCGACATAGCCGGCAAACTCCATCGGCAACGGCGCATCGCGCAGTCTGCGGCCAGCAGCCTTCACCTCGTCATTGCCCTTGAGCTCCTCAACGCCGATATTGAGAAGGCCGACCCTGGGCCGCGCGAGGCCCAAGACCGACCGGGCAAAGACCGCGCCCATGACGGCGAACTGAATGAGGTTCTCCTCCGAGCACTCCACATTGGCGCCAAGGTCGAGCATGACGCTCTCACCACGCAGGGTCGGCATGAGGCTGGCCAGCGCCGGCCGGTCGATATCATGCAGGGTCCTGAGCATAATCTTGGAGAGCGCCATCAGCGCGCCCGTATTCCCCGCCGAGACGGCAACCACCGCGTCGCCCTCGCGCACCGCCTGGATCGCCAACCCCATGGAGGAGTCGCGGCCCCGGCGAACCGCCTGCGCCGGCTTGTCCTCACCGGAAATGGCCTGGTCGGTGTGATGAACCGTCGTCACGCCGGTCAACTGGGCATGCTGCGCGACCAGGGGAGCAACCTTGGCCTCATCGCCGAACAAGAGGTAGCGCACCGACGGGTAACGCTCGCGCGCGATCTTGGCGCCCTCCACGACGATCTCGGGAGCGTTGTCGCCGCCCATTGCATCCAATGCGATGATGAGTTCGCTGTTCAAAGAGATTTCGCTCGCGTTCTATTTCACGGCAATCGCTTGCGACGCGCGGGTCTTGGATCGGCCTGATCGGTCTGGCCTGTTCAGCTTGGGTGTCCCCGCCCGTGCCGTCTCTACGGCTTTCATTATCGCGTCAGACAATACCCTAAACCGAGTCCGCTGCAAGCCCTCGGCTAAAGTTTTTTGAGAACCGCGAAGGGACTCAACGCCGCCCTGGCTTCTTCCTCGCTCAACACCCGGCCGCCGGCCGGCGGAGAAGCTTCGATTTCGCGATCGCCGACCCGGGGATACGGATCGAGCGCGAGCGCCAGGTACTGCGCCGCCACCTCGCCCACATCGACCCCGCCCTCAGTAAGAAATTCGAAGTCCTCGTTCTCCGGCTCCGACGATCCGTCGATCAGCATCACGGAAAAGGCCTCGTCCACGCTTTGAGTGACCGGCGCGAGGGTCACGGTACAGAGCTGCGTGACATCTGCTCGAACGCGCCCGTCGAGACGCGCCATGCCCGGCTGATCGGCCGCGGAAATCGTATAGTCGACCCTGAGCCCGTCGACGGACGGGATGCCGAACCGCGCCGCCAGCGCCGCGCATTCGCCCTCGCTGGCGGCAAATCCGCCATTGACCGCGCGGTCGCGCCAGGCTTCGCAGCCGACGCGGCGGCTCAGCTCCGACCGGGCCCCCTCTTCACTCAAGGCTTTGCTCCGAAAAAGTGACATCGCCTGTCAAAATGGTGTCGATCCCGACGCATTTCAAATGCGCATGCTGTTGCAGCACGTAACGCGCCAGCCGGGTCGCGCCCTCGGCCAGTCCGTCATCCCGGTAGACGTTGCGGGACAGCGCCAAGGCGACCGCCTGCTCGCCACCTTCCACGGCCTGATCATAGACCGCGATACGGCCATAGGCCGCGTCCGCCATTTCGCCGACACGTTTGCCGACGGAAAGATCGCCGATGCCGATCTCGCGCAGGCTCTGGTCCATATCGGCGAAGAATATCTCCATCAGGCGCTGCTGCAGTTCCCCGGCCGTCTCGCCGGCGCCTTTGAGGCGATTGGCGATCAGGTAGAGATGCAGCACGATCAGGTCGAAGCGTCCGTCCAAAGTATCGGGAACCGCCAAGTCCCGGTAAAAGACCGGCAGGCGTGCCTGACGGACGACCACGCGGTAAAGCCGGTGTGCGATATCGTCGTTCTTCGAACGGGAGAACACTCGAAAGAGCTTCATGGGCGGCTCCGTTGACAGGGCGGGGCCTCAGGTGCCATTTTGCCCGGCAATTTTGTGATGCATAGCACCCGCCGGCAGAACGAAGCAATATCGGCGGGAGGACTGACCGAGCGAGGTTGAACTGGATAATGAGAACCGAGTTTCTGGCGGGACGCACGCTCCCGTTTAGTTTGCTGCTTGCGGCGGCATTGAGCGTTTCGGCCTGTGCCACGCAGAAGAACGTGCGCGGCTATGTCGTCGACGAGGAAGTGATGTCGTCGATTCAGCCGGGCGTAGACAACCGAACCTCGGTCACGCGC
The DNA here is from genome assembly GCA_022360855.1 of Sphingomonadales bacterium. Lineage (GTDB taxonomy): Bacteria > Pseudomonadota > Alphaproteobacteria > Sphingomonadales > JAKSBY01 > JAKSBY01. Next base: position 5,239 of record JAKSBY010000553.1, read on the forward strand.
ATGCTGGGGACGCCGTCATTGTCCTCCACCTTCGATTCCAACACCTGGTATTACGTCTCGACGCAGACCAGCAAATTCGCCTTTTTCCGGGAAAAGCCGACGGGCCGGAAGATTCTGCAAATCCGCTTCGCCGACGGCGGCGAGGTCGAGGAGGTTCAGGAATATTCGCTGGCCGACGCCCGCGACATCAATCCGCGTAATGCCAAGACGCCGACGCGCGGCAAGAAGCTCGGCTTCTTCGAGCAGATCTTCGGCAATATCGGCCGCTTCTCCGGCGTCCCCGGCGGTCCGCAGGGGCCTGGGCGATAAGGTCGGGAAATTCCTTAATTTCAGTGACAGGTACCTAATTAGGAGCGGGCAACCCCCTCACCCCCCTCTCCCCCAAACTTGGGGGAGAAGGATGTGGAGGCTTGGCGAAGCCGGAGGCTGAGCCCTAGCCGGAGCTCGGTGAGGGGGCTCTCGGCCCTTAATGCGCCAGCGCGGCCAGCAGCAGCAGGGCCACGATGTTGGTGATCTTGATCATCGGGTTGACGGCGGGGCCGGCGGTGTCCTTGTAGGGATCGCCCACCGTATCGCCGGTGACCGCGGCCTTGTGGGCTTCCGACCCCTTGCCGCCATGGTTGCCGTCTTCGATGTATTTCTTGGCATTGTCCCAGGCGCCGCCGCCCGCGGTCATCGAGATGGCGACGAACAGTCCGGATACGATAACGCCGAGCAGGAGCGCGCCCAAGGCCGAGAAGGCGTTGGACTGGCCCGCCACCGCGTCGATCACGAAATAGATCACGATCGGCGCCAGCACCGGCAGAAGACTCGGTACGATCATCTCCTTAATGGCGGAACGCGTCAGCAGGTCGACGGAGCGCGCATAGTCCGGCTTGGCCGTGCCTTCCATGATGCCCGGATTGTCGCGGAACTGGGCGCGGACTTCCTCGACCACCGCGCCGCCGGCGCGGCCGACCGCGGTCATGCCCATGGCGCCAAACAGATAGGGCAGCAGCGCACCGAGCAAGAGGCCAACGACGACATAGGGGTTGGACAGGCTGAAATCCACCGGGATCGTGGGGAAGTAGACCCCGAGGTCCGCGGTATAGGCGCCGAACAGGACGAGCGCGGCGAGGCCGGCGGAGCCGATGGCATAGCCCTTGGTCACCGCCTTGGTGGTGTTGCCCACGGCATCGAGCGCGTCGGTACGGTCGCGGACGTCGGCCTCCAACTCGGCCATCTCCGCAATGCCGCCGGCATTGTCGGTGACGGGCCCGTAGGCGTCGAGCGCGACAACGACGCCGGCCAAGGCCAACATGGTGGTCGCCGCGAAACCGAGGCCGATGACGCCGGCCAGCTCATAGGCGCCGATGATGCCGGCGCAGATGACTATGGCGGGCAAAGCCGTGGACTCCAGCGAGATCGCCAGGCCCTGAATGATGTTGGTCGCGTGGCCGGTCTCGGACGACTTGGCGATGGAGGATACCGGGCGCTTGCCCGTGCCCGTGTAGTATTCGGTGATCCAGATGATCAGCCCGGTGATCACGAGGCCGACGACGCCGGAATAGAACAGGTCCCAGCCGGTGACCGACAACCCGTTCAGCACGATCACCCGATCCAGGCCGTAGACATAGCTGAAGATCAGGTAGATAGCGATCACGCTCAATATCGCGGTGACGATGAAGCCCTTGTAGAGGGCGCCCATGATGCTCTGGCTGGAGCCGAGGCGGACGAAGAAAGTGCCGATGATCGAGGTGACGATGCAGACCGCGCCGATCAGGAGCGGCATGACCATCAGCGCGGAGACGTCGGCGCCAGCTACGGCCGTGCCCGAAAGGAACAGGGCGGACAGCACCATGGTCGCGCCCACGGTGACCACATAGGTCTCAAACAGATCGGCAGCCATGCCGGCGCAGTCGCCGACATTGTCGCCCACATTGTCGGCGATCACGGCCGGGTTGCGGGGATCGTCCTCGGGAATGCCGGCCTCGACCTTACCGACAAGATCAGCGCCGACATCGGCGCCCTTGGTGAAGATACCGCCGCCGAGACGGGCGAAGATGGAGATCAGCGAACCGCCGAAGCCGAGGGCGACCAGCGCGTCAATCACGGTCCGGCTGGTCGGCGCGTTGCCCATGCTGAGGAGCACCAAATAGTAGCCGGCGACCGACAGAAGCGCGAGGCCGGCGACCAGCATGCCGGTCACCGCGCCAGCCTTGAAGGCGGTCGTCAGCCCGGCCTGCAGGCCCTGGCGCGCGGCCTCGGCGGTGCGCACATTGGCGCGCACGGAAATCAGCATGCCGATATAGCCGGCCGCGCCCGACAGGACGGCGCCGAGGATAAACCCGATCGCCGGAAAGACGCCGAGAAAGACGCCGATCAGGACGGCGACGATAACGCCGACAATGCCGATCGTCCGGTATTGCCGGTTCAGATAGGCGCTCGCAGCCACCTGAATGTGGCCGGCAATCTCCTGCATGCGCTCATTGCCGGCGTCGAGCGCCAGCACCGAGCGCGTGGTCACGATGCCGTAAACGACAGCCAGCAAGCCAGCCAGGATGACCCAATACAAAATGTCCATGGAAAGTTCCCCTCAGAGACGGTACCGCTTTGGCCTCTGGTTTCTATCTCAAGTTTGATTCGCGGCTTAGTATCAAGAACAGGCGCGAACAGCGCCGGAATTCGCGGCGATCTTATGGCAAACCGGCTGACCTAAAGCAAGCCTGGAGCGCGATGGACACAATCCGGACCATCCTCTATCCGTCACCCCGGACTTGATCCGGGGTCCATGGCGCCACTTTATTCCCCGTCAGCGCACGGCATTTCGGCGGGCGACCTGGATCCCGGCTCTGCGCAGCAACATTTCATGTTGCAGCGCGTCCGGGATGACGCTTGGAATTTGTGGACCACGCTACATGCGGACGGTCTGAACGACGCGGATATCGCGGATGCGGTCGCCGCTGACTACATGCCGGGCCTGCGCCATCAGACGCTTTTTGACGCCGTCGAAATCGATGGCGCCGGGGCGATCGGCGCGGGTGATGGGCGCGGCGGCGAATTCGCGCAAGAACGCCTCGCGCAGATGCGGGACGCGCGACGACACAAAGCTCTGGTCCTCCTCCCCCTCCACCTCGATGGCGAGATCGAAAAACACATAGCCGAGCAGCTCGCCATCCTTACCGAGCAGGGTCGCCGGCATGCGGTTGATCTGCACATAGGCGAGTTCGGGCTCGGGCTCCTCTTCGACCGGTTCGGGTTCGACCGCGACTTCCGCCTGGGCCCCGTCATCGGCCGAGCCGAGGAAGAAGAACGCACCTCCGCCGCCGAGCGCCAGCCCGACAACGAGGCCGACGATCAAGAGCATCTTGCCGCCCTTCTTAGGTGGCTCCTGGTCTTCCGCCTCTTCAGCGTCTTCGCTCATGCATCGCTCCCGAATCGGTGCCGGTAGCCGCCGGTCGCCGGTGTTACGTCGCGGCCGGCTTCGTCGGTCAGGGTCACGACGTTACCACCCGTCATCCTGCCCACCTGCGTGATCCTAGTCCCGGTTTCTTGGCAAATCGCTAAGATTTCCAGCTCCCTGGCCGCGTCCGCGGTGAAGATCAGCTCATAGTCGTCGCCGCCCGACGTGATCGCCGGCCAGAGATCCGGCCGGCTCTCGATTAATTCGCTCGCGGCGTCGGACAAGGGGAGCTTGGCCCGCTCGACCGCTGCGCCGAGGCCGGAGGCCGCGCAGATATGTCCGAGATCGGCGATGAGCCCATCGGAGACGTCGATACAGGCGCTAGCCAAGCCACGCAGCTTCCGGCCGATCTCGATCCGGGGCTCGGGCGTGCGGTAGCGTTCGATCAGAGAATCGACGGCGGCGATTTCTCCCTTGAGCCCGGCCAGGCCGAGCGCCGCATCGCCCAGGGTACCGGTGACGAAGACCGAATCGCCGGCCCGTGCGCCGGAACGCAGGAGCGCCTCTCCTTCGGGGACCGAACCCACGATGGTGACCGCGAGGGTGAGCGGGCCGGCGCCGGTAATCGTGTCGCCGCCGAAGAGCGCCAGTCCGTAGCGGGTCTGATCGGCCAGCAAACGCCCGGCCAGCAGCCTGAGCCAACCGGGCTCGATATCCGGCGGAATGCTGAGGGTCAGGAAATAGCCCCGCGGCGCCGCGCCCATGGCGGCGAGGTCGGAGAGATTAGCGCCGAGCGACCGTGCCGCGACCACATCGGGCTGATCGTCGGGCAGGAAATGCGTGCCCGCAGCCAGCATATCCGTGCTGATCACCAGCGACCGGCCCGCTTCCGGCGAGAGGACCGCCGCGTCGTCGGTCAGCCCAAAGGCCGGAGCGCCTTCAGGCGCCAGCGGAGCAAAGATCTCGCGGATGACGTCGAATTCGTCCAAGGCACCCGTGCCCGCCTAGGCCGGTCGATGCGCCCCCTCACCCTCCGCGCCATGCGGCGCTCCTCCCTCTCCCCGTGGGGGAGAGGGCTGGGGTGAGGGGGCGATCGCTCGTTGCTTGATCATGGGGAATCGCCGGGCAGCATCAAGCTCGTTTCTCTCCACATTTAGGCGCGAAACTGGGCTGCCAGATTGTCGAGCACCTTGTTGACGAAGGCCGGCTCGCCGCCGTCGTAGAAGGCGTGCGCCACATCGACATATTCGTTGATGATCACCGCCGTGGGCACGTCCGGACGCGCTTTCAGCTCATAGGCGCCGGCGCGCAGGATGGCGAGCAGCAGCCGGTCGAGGCGCGGCAGGCTCCAGCCCTCCGCCAGATTGGCGGCGATCGCCGGGTCGAGCTCCCCGTCGAAACCGTCCACACCCTTGACGATATCGGCAAAGTAATCGGCATCGGCGGGTGCGTACTCATCGTCGTCGACGGTCTGGCCGAGACGGTGCTCGATGAACTCCTTGACCAGGGGGTCGACCGGCGGCCGGCCGGTCATGGCGCGCTGGTAGAGCGCCTGCACCGCGGCCAGCCGCGCCGCGCTGCGCTTGCCGGGCTTCTGCGGGGCCTTTGTTTTGGGCCGGGCGGTCACGAGCCGGGCTCTTCCTGAAACGCTCGCCTGAGCTCGATCATCCTGAGACACGCGGCGGCCGCATCGGCGCCCTTGTTGCCCTGGTCGACCGCGGCCCGCGCCCAGGCCTGGTCGCGATTCTCGACGGTGAGGATGCCATAGCCGATGGCAAGGCCGTCCTGGACCGCCAAGTCCTGCAGCCCGCGGGCGCTCTCGGTGCAGACATAGTCATAATGGGTGGTCTCGCCGCGGATTACGCAGCCGAGTGCCACGAAGCCGTCGAATCGGTCGCTTTCGCCGGCAAAGCCGATAGCGGCCGGAATCTCGAAGGCGCCGGGCACGTCGATCCGCTCGAAGCTGGCGCCCGCCGCCTCGATGGCCGCCGCCGCGCCCTTGACAAGCTCGTCGGCGATGTCTTCGTAAAAGCGCGCTTCGACGATCAAAATATGTGGAGAATCAGGCATTTAACCGGCGGCTTCGTCGGGAATTTCGCGCTGTTCTACTATATTGATTCCGTAGCCTTCAAGGCCGATCACGGTGCGCTTGGTATTAGACAGGAGGATCATGTCACGCACGCCGAGATCGAACAGAATCTGCGCGCCGATGCCATAGTCGCGCAATTCGCTGGGCTTGTGCGGCGGTGTCGCCACCTCCTCGCCACTGTGCCGGCGGATGATGTCGGTGAGCGCCGTGGGCTTGGGGTCGCGGATGATGACGACGGCGCCGTTGCCCTCGGCCGCGATCATCTTCATGGCGCGGGAAAGCTGCCCGGCGCGGGGCGA
>JAKSBY010000569.1 GCA_022360855.1 Sphingomonadales bacterium
AGCGACCCGCAGGAGATCACCGAGGAGCTCATGATCCTCATGGAGGGCGCGATCGTGACGGCGCACACCAGCGGGCGCGGCGACGCCGCGCGACGCGCGCGCAAGATGGCCGAGGCGATCCTGGCCGGCGCGCTGGACTGACGGTGATCCCGCCGCCCGCCGAGGTGAGTTGGATGACCGGCGCGGATTCGCGCTTATGAGCTGTTCCTGCTGTCGGCGTTTTGCAGCCAGGACATGATCAGCATCAGAGCTGTTACGAAGAGGTATCGGGCGATTTGGTGGAGTCCTATGAACGCCGGGTCGTATCCGGAGGTTAGCGCCAAAACGATCATCACTTCGATTCCGCCGGGAGCGTAGGCGAAAAGGAGCTGGGGCAGCGGCGCGCTTGTGAATTGAGACGCGGCAAGCGCCAGGATGGCCGCGACCGACAAGCCGCCGGTGAGCGATGCCATGCCGCCGATGAACGCGCCGCCGCTGAAGATCTCGCGGCCGGCACCGATCCTGGAGCCCACATAGACGCCGACACCGACATAGGCGGCAATCAGAAGAAACGATGGCGTGGCAGCGTTCGCGAGCCCAGCCGCATGGGCAGCCAGGCTTACCGCAAGTGAACCCAGCAGGGCCCCGGCCGGTATCTTCGCGCGCAGCAAGATGAAGCCGGCGACGGACGCAGCCATCAGCAAACCGAATTCCGCGCCGCCGAATTCGCCTTGGCCTGTCTGGGATTCCGCACCGCCAGGCAGACCGCCGAGGGATGCCATTACGAACGGGAACGCGGTGGAAATCAAAGCCAGCCTGGTCAGATGACAGATCGTCATCTTTTGCAGGTCGGCTTTGGTCGTGGCGGCAATCGATAAGGCGGCGACGAGCGATCCCGGGATCGCCGAGAAGAAACTGGTGGTGCGATCCCAACCGTTCCCGAAATGGAGGAATAGGCTGACCAGAAGGATTGTCGCCAGGCACCCGACAAAGACAAGCGCGATGCTCGGCGCCCAATCGAGCCCTTTCTCCAGCGTGCCCGGATCGACATAGGAGCCAATGGTGAAGCCCAGAACGATGAAGCATCCATCACGTATCGTCGGCGACGCGGCGATGGGAAGACGACCATAGCGTGCTGCCGCAACAGCGATAATCGGTCCCGTCAGCCAGGCCGCCGGGGCGCCGAGGGCATCGAACAGGGCGCCCGAACAACCGCCGATGACCAGCCCCAAGATGATTGGGAGACTTTTGTGGGATATGGCCCGCGACCAGCCGGATTTGGGCGGTGCGCTCATCGACCGCATCTTGACGATCGACGGTCGGTCGATGGGGCGGGCGTCAAGCCCGTAGCCTCGATGATGCCACCATGCTCGGGCGCCGACAGGTAGCAAACAAGAATCCAGGCGAGGGTGTCGTCGCCTTGATGCGTCAGGCCGGCGGAGAAGAGCGTCACCTTTTGCACGTCTTGCGGAATCGGGCCGACATAGGTGACGCCTTCGATCGGCAGGATCTCGCTGATCTGCTGAAACCCGATCTGGACATCGCCGCGCGCGACCACGGTGGCCACGCGTTCGCTTTCGATCCGTACCGACTTGGCTTTGATCCGGTCCCAAATGCCGAGGGCCGGGAAGAGTTGCGTCGACAGATATGTGCCGCTTGCGCTTGCCGAATATCCGATCGATTTTGCCGCGAGAAGGGTTTCGATGAAGGCCAGTTTCGTCGAGATGTCGGGTGCCGCCGCGCCGGCGCGCACCGCCATTCCGATCATGGAATTCGCCAGCGGCGTGTGGCTGTCCGGCTCAACGAATCCTTGGCGGGTAATGGCATTCAGGCCGTTTTGGGACAGGATGACGACGTCGGCGCGCTCGCCGCGCTTCAGCCGTTCGGGTATCGAGTCCGGCGCGCCGCCGGACGATGCGCCATAGGCGGTCACAAGCTTGACGCCGGTTTCGCTCTCGAATCTAGGTGCGAGGGTCTTATAGGCGGCCGTGAAGCCGCCGGAACTCATGATGAAGAGCTCCCGCTGGTTTGCCTGTTCATCCGAAGGGGGGTGTGCGCACGCCGAACAAAAAAGAACGGAAATGAAAATCAGAGTGTTTTGGATGCGCATCGGAGATCTCGGTAGGGTCGGTCAGAGGCTGCGAAGGCGGTTGCAGACCCGCCTAGGTTGATTAGCAAGCGCGAAAGAGTCTTCCGTTTCCATACGTCATTCGACTCATAGACCGCCTGATTATGTCTTAGGACTCATTGGCGGCTGTGCTACAGTCCCGCACGAGGCAATGCTCTGGTGGGAGGTCAGAAGTTGCACATTTTAGCACAAATATTGCTTTTTGCTAAAGTGCTGTTTTTATTGTCTTTTTCTCCCGTGCTTGCGGTCGCGGACGATCGAATTGGAACGCTGACAATCCATGTTCCAGGCGCCGAGGGCGGTGGATTCGACCGCAGCGGCATGGCGATCCGCAGGGCTTTGCTCGCCGAAAATCTCGTCGATGACGTCCGGATTATCCGGTCTCCCGGTGCCGGCGGCCTGATTGCATTGGCTCAGTTTTTCGAAACCGAAGACCCGCATGAACTCTCGGTGCTCGTTGGAGGGCGGACAATCCTGGGTGCCGAACTGTACAATCGGTCCGTAGTAAGGCTGACCAATGCAACGCCGATTGCCCGTTTGAATGGGGCCGTCATTGCAGTTGCCGTGCAAAGAGATTCGCCGATCCGCAATCTGGGCGATCTGATCGAAGCCATCAGATCGAACCCGGATCTCGTTCAATGGGTCGGTGGGTCGATCGGCAGTACGGATGAAATCCTCGCCAATCGGATTTCCTCGGCTTTGGGCGTCGGTCAGGAGAACATCCACTACAGAGGGGTCCCGGGTGGCGGAGATCTTGTCGTCGAGAAGCTGATCGAGAACGATTTGACGGTGGCGGTCAGCACGGCCGAGGAGTTCGCGCCTTTTGTCGAAAGTGGTGCGTTGCGGCTCATCGCCGTCTCCACCGAGGGTCGCGTCCTGTCCATCGATGCGCCAACATTGCGCGAATTCGGCCTCGAGCTTTCACTGACTGACTGGCGCGGCGTGTTTGGACCGCCGGGTCTGCGGGCTCAGGATGCCGGGCGCCTCGAGGCGCTTTTTGAGACGCTGGCCCGAAGCGAGGCATGGGCGCGCGAGATAGAGGCGCATAAATGGCAGGACATCTACCAATCGGGCGCCGATTTTGCCGCTTTTCTGGCAGCGGAGAACGAGCTGGTCGCCGATCAGGCCGAAGCCGGTGATGCGCCGTCAATGACGACCGAAAAACTGGTTCAGATCATCAGCCGGCAGTATCGCTGGGCGATCCTCGCGGCGCTGCTGAGCGTGGTACTGGTGGTCGCCCTGGTTGTGCAGCGCCGCAGGAACGCCGAGCGGCAATTGGACCTTCGAGAGGAGCTTTTGACCGCCCGGGAAGAGGCGGCGCGGGCCAGCGAGGAGCGCGACAGAAGCCTTGCCCAGGCCGGGTCGTATATCAACGATGAATTCGGCAAGTGGAAACTCTCGGCCGCCGAAAACGAAATTGGCTGGATGCTGCTGAAAGGACTCTCGTTTAGAGAAATTGCAAAGGCCCGCGGCACAAGCGAGCGAACGGTCCGGCAGCAGGCCCGGGCGATCTATGCAAAGTCGGGGCTGAACAATCGCTCCGATCTGTCGGCCTACTTCCTTGAGGATTTCTGCTTCGGATCGGCAGACGGGGAAGCGGAAGACCCGCAGGACGGCAACGCGGTTGCAGGCGTTGCGTCGACTACGCGCTCTCTCGCCTGACGTTTCCTCTCTTCTGCCTTCTAGGCGCTCTCGGACATCTGCGGATTGATCACCGATGTCTCGGTTTTCTTTTTGAAAGCCGACGCGGTAATCGAGAGCACCGTCAAGACCAGGAGTGTCAGCGCGATCGGGCGCGTCAGGAAGACACTGTAGTCGCCTGCCGACATTGAGAGCGAGCGCCGGAATTCCTGTTCGATCAATGGGCCGAGGACAATGCCGAGTAGTACCGGCGCTACCGGGAATCCGAACCGGCGCAGCCCAAAGGCCAGGATCCCGAGCGCATAAACAATCGCGACGTCGCCGATGCTGCCTTTCAGGCTGTAGGCCCCCAGGGTGGAGAAGACCAGCACGGCCGAATAGAGGGTGCCTTTGGGGAGTTGCAGGAGTTTCGCCCAAACGCCGACCAACGGCAGATTGAGAACGACCAGGAGAACATTCGCGATGTAAAGGCTGGCGATGAGACCCCATACGAGATCGCCGCTGTTTTCGAACAGAAGCGGCCCCGGCTGCAATCCGTAAATCTGGAAAGCGACGAGCATGACGGCCGTTGTTGCCGAGCCGGGAATGCCGAGCGCCAGCAGGGGCACCATGCTGCCGCCGGCGGCTGCGTTGTTGGCCGCTTCGGGGGCCGCGACGCCTTCGACGACGCCTTGACCGAACTCCTGCGAACGCTTGGAAACCCTTTTTTCGATGCCATAGGCGATAAATGTCGCCAGGGTGCCGCCGGAGCCAGGGAGAATTCCGGCAAAAAAGCCCAGCACCGTCCCTCTCAACCATGCAAAGGCGGAGCGCCGCCACTCATTCGCGGTCATCCACAGTTTTTTGCCGACCGCACTGTATTCCTTATTTTCGCCTTCGCCGCCGCCCGCCGCGATCCACAGGCCCTCGCCGACAGCAAAAAGCCCGATACCCGCCAAGACGACGTTGATGCCGCTCGCAAGCTCCGGGATTCCGAATGTCATGCGCGCCACGCCGGTTTGCAGATCGATGCCGACCATGGCGATGGCGCAGCCCAACAGCGTCGCGAAAACGGCCTTTGCCAGTGACTTGCCTCCGATCGAGGCCACCATTGTCAGGGCAAACAGCATCAGCGCGAAATATTCCGGTGGGCCGAACAGGAGGGCAAGTTCGACCAGCGTGGGTGCCAAAAGCATCAGCATGAGCGTTGCGAATGTGCCGCCGATGAAGGAACCGACGATTGCCGCCATCAGAGCCGTTCCCGCCCGCCCGCTCTTTGCCAACGGGTTGCCGTCAAATGTCGAAACGGCGGAGGAGGAGCAGCCGGGCGTGTTGACGAGGATGGCTGTTGTCGCCCCGCCATACATGGCCCCGTAGTAGATGCCGCCGAACATGATGAAAGCGGCGATGGGGTCGAGCCCGAAGGTGAGCGGCAGGAGGAGGGAAATCGCGACCGCGGGACCAAGGCCCGGCAACACGCCGACCGCGGTTCCAAGCGTCACGCCGAGAATGCCGAAAAGCAGGTTTTCCGGCGTTGCGGCAACGCCAAAACCCGAAGCTAAGGCCGAAAATATGTTGCCAGACGAATCCACCGATTTCCCTCTCTACGGAATGTCGACACTGAGCAGGTTTTCAAACACCAGCGCGATCGCAACCGAAAGTGCCACGCCGACGATCAGATCGCGAACCGGCGCGCGGGATCCGATGATGCGGGACACGGTGACGATGAACAGGGGCGTCGCGATCAAGAAGCCGACATAGCGCAGCGCCACGATGTAAAGGACGCAGGTGAACGCCGCGAAGCAGAACCGTCGTATGTCGGGCGTTGCCCCGGCAACCGTGTTATCGCCGACGGGCAGGGGGCGCAGGCTGATAGAGCCGCTTCGCAGCCTCGAATAGGCGAAAAACAAGGCGCATGCTGCGAGACCCAAGCCGATGACCGTCGGGAAAAAATACGGGCCGACAGCCGCATAGCCTTTGCCGCCGGCGCCCATGCCGGCGCGGGTCAGCATATCGCGAATGATCTCTTTCTCCGCGGTGATGAAGTCCTCGAGCGCGCGGCCGGTCTGATAGCTGTCTTGCCAGTTGTTTCTTTTGAGAATGCCTTTCCAGGTATCGGAGGCGCGCGCCTTGGCGATGACGGTGGTGAGCCAAGCGCGTTGTTGGTCGGAAATGCCGGGTGCCGCCACAATCCCGCGCCAGTTCTGAAATTCCACGTCGATCCCGAGTTCTCGAAAGGTGGGCAGATCGGGGTCGACGATTCGGTCCGGCGACGACACCGCCAGCAGCCGCACGCGGCCCGCGTCGATCAGGCTGCCCCATTCCGCGTAGCCGGAAACGCCGGCCGATACCTGCCCGCCCAAAAGCGCTGCCGCCGCTTCGCCGCCGCCGGTAAACGCCACGTAGTTCAGCTTCGACGCTTCGACGCCGACCTTTTCGGCGACGATGGTCGCGAATATCTGGTCTGCACCGCCGGCCGAACCGCCGCCGACGCTTATGTTTTCGGGACTGGCTCTTAGCGCATCGATAAAGTCGTCCAACGTCTGAAACGGCGAAGCGACCGGGACGGCCAGGGCCTGGTATTCGCCGGTCAGCCGCGCGATCGGGGTCGCCTCCAGTAAGCTGTGTCGCGATCCGTGCATGACGACGGCGCCGTTCATCCCGAAGCCCGTAATCATCAATTTGTAGGGATCGCCCTCGTAACGTTCGATGAGCTCTCCCAAACCGATCGTGCCGCCGGCCCCACCGCGATTGACGACCTCGAAACCGACGGGCGAAAGCTCCTCGTTGGCGATCGTATGCTGCAAGAACCTCGCGGTCTGGTCCCAGCCACCGCCGGGATTGGAGGGAGCGATGATGGTAATGGTCTTCTCGGGCGACCATTCTTCCGCTTGCGCCAAAGGCTGATGCAGCGCGCAAAACAAAACCACATGGGCGCAAGCGACCATGCGGGCAAGACATCCGTGCACTGCAAACCGGTGGTTCTTCAATTCCGCGTTCCTTCCCGGACGGCATTTCAGCATCGGATTTCAGGATAAGTCAGCGGTTTGCGGCAGCCTATCCATCAAATGACATATGTTTCTTCCGACAAATCCGGCATTTGGCGGATTTAGACCTCAAGCGACATCGTTGCATTGTTGGAGCCGGCTGGTCGCCATGATCGTCTCGGGCGATCCCGGGGCCGGCCGTCAACAAAGAAAAATGCGGGGGCGTTCCCCAAGCATTGCCCCAAGCATTGCCCCAAGCATTGAATGCATCAAGGTCCGAACAGGCCGGGAGGAAACAAGGAATGGCCCAGGAAAAAGATTTTCCAAGAACGAGCAGCCGCGCGCGCTTTTTGCATGCGACATCGGCGATGGCGGTTGGGATCGCGAGCCTCGCAGGAACCGGAGTGGCTCCGGCGGCGGCACAGGACGAGGCGCTTGAAGTGATCGTCGTCACCGGCTCCAACGTTCGGCAGAAAAAGGACTTTCAAACGCCTTCCCCGGTGCAGACCGTTGGCGAAACGGAAATCAAGAACACCGGCGCCGTCCGCCTGCAGGATGTGTTCAAGGGCCTGACGGTCAACTCGGGTTCGCAAACGTCAAACCGTCAAAACGCCCTGCAGGGGGTATCGCAATTCTCGCTGCGTGGGCTGGGCATCGGCTCGACCTTGACGCTCGTGAACGGGCGGCGCGCCGGTTTGTCTCCGGTCACGGACGATTCCGGACAGCTTTTTACCGATTCGAACCAGTTCCCGGTCAATATGATCGAGCGGATTGAAGTGCTGACCGATGGCGCGTCGGCGACCTATGGCTCGGAAGCGGTGGCCGGCGTGGTCAACATCATCACGCGCAGCAGGTTTGACGGCCTCGAGCTGACCGGCGAGTTCAGGACGTCGACGCACGACTCCTATCAGATTGGCGGCGCGTTCGGTCACACCTTCGATCGCGGCAACTTTGCCGTGTTCGCCAACTACTACAGTCAAGGCGGCAACTTCCGCGGCGATTTCGATTTTATCAGCGACCGTGACGCCGACAGCTCCAATGGCATCGGCGCCGTCTTCAGTTCCGGCACGGGCTCGCCCGGCCGCTATCAACGCGCTGTTCCCGATGGCAGCGGCGGCTTCGAGCGCACGGGCAACACCCTTGCCGACCCAGACTGTGCGGCGGCACAGGGGTTCCTCGATGCCGAAGGCGACAACTGCCGCTATCCGTTCATCGACCAGCGCCGTTTGATCGCGGAAGAAGACCGGTTTCAGGGCTTCGCGGAATTCACCTACGATATCTCGGATCGCGTGAAATTCTTCAGCGAAGTCAGCTTCTCGCGCAATGAAATCCGCGATGCGATCGGCGGCGCCGTGCTGCGTCTTACGACCCAGGACGGCGGCTTTCTGGTCCCGGCCGGCCATCCTTTCAACTTCTTCGTGGCCGACGGCGCCGGCGGCATCACCTATGCCGGGCCGGATGCGTTCGCCGCCGATCCAGGCTTGGAGGCGGTCGACGTCATTACCCGTTCGCGCCCGCTCGGCCGCGCCTTCGACGGCCCCAATGCGGACGACATTACGACCACCTTCACCAATGTCCGCTTTGCCGGTGGCTTCGACGTCGAGTTGAGCGACAGTTGGTTCGTCAACGTCAACTATATGAACGCACAGAACGAAGTCACGCGCAGCCAGCCCCGCGACTACGACTTCAATCTGTATCAGCAGGCGATCGTGGACGGCGTCTGGAACCCGTTTGGAACAGCCATCGCCACCCCGGGGCTGATCTCGCCGAAAGACGGCGTTTCGGATGCCGTCAATAGCGCCGAGGATCTCGGCCTCTTTGCGCTTACGATCAACAATTATGCGAAAGTCACCCAGGAGGTCGCGGAGCTTACGGTCAGCGGCGATACCGGGATCGGGTTGCCCGGCGGGACCATCGCCGTCGCCATCGGCGGGCAATACCGCGATCTGACGTTCGAGGATATTCCCGACAGCCGCCGTCAGAACGGCACCAACGCGCGCGGCGAGGTGGAAGGCATCACCACCGGTCAGCAGGACGCCTATGCGGTGTTCGCGGAAGCGATCGTGCCGGTCCTGGACAATCTGGAAATGCAATTCGCCATTCGCTACGAGGACTATGGCAATCAGGGAGGCGACACGGCCGATCCCAAGATCGCCGTAAAATACGACGTCACCGATGAGCTGGCGCTGCGCGGCTCGTGGGGCACTTCGTTTCAGGCGCCGTCCATCAGGCAGGTGGCGGGCTCCGTCGGCAATGCGGGCGTCACCGACCCGCTCAACCCGCTCGCCGGCAGTTTCAACGTGACCGTGTTCACCCAGGGCTCGGAGGACCTGACCTCGCAATCGGCCGAGAACTTTAATGTCGGCCTGGTCTATTCCGCGGAGTGGGGTTTGAATGTCTCCTTCGATTTCTGGAGCTACGACTACAATGACCTGATTCTGCCCGGTGGCAGCGCGCAGTCGATCGTCGACGAGGTCGCCGCCGGCACGCTGCCGGCAAGCCGCGTGCTCCGCGACCCCTCCGGCCAGCTCAATGCGGTGTTCACAGGTTTCCTCAACCGCGGCAGCGCCAAGGCGCAGGGGTTTGATATTGCCGCCGTTTACCGGCCCGAAATTCTGAACTGGGGGA
The DNA here is from genome assembly GCA_022360855.1 of Sphingomonadales bacterium. Lineage (GTDB taxonomy): Bacteria > Pseudomonadota > Alphaproteobacteria > Sphingomonadales > JAKSBY01 > JAKSBY01. Next base: position 9,343 of record JAKSBY010000569.1, read on the forward strand.
GCCTGACTTTCGATGCTTCGGCGACGATCATTACGAAATTCACCTCGACGGAATTCGCCGGGCTCGACGGCAACGGCAACCTGAAGGGCAGCAGAAACTTCGCCAACGGTTTCGGCTCGACGCCCGACGTCAAGATAAACGGCGGCGTCACGCTGGACACCGGCAGGCATACCGCCAATATCAGCATTCGCTATATCGGCAGCTATACCGACGACCAGTCGTTGATGCCGATCGACTCCCAGACCACGGTGGATGCCCGCTACGCGCTCAATTTGGAGGGCATTATGGGAACCGAAGGCAGCACCCTCTCGGTGGGCGCGGTCAATATCTTCGACACGGACCCACCCGCCATCGAAGACCGTCCGCTGTTCGACACCGAAGTCCACGACCCCCGGGGCCGCCAAGTCTATGTGAGCTTCGCACAGAAGTTTTAGGCTTGCTTCTGGCATCAGCTCACTCCACCGACAGGCGCGGCGGATCGAAACGTCCGCCCTTGACGAGCATGCGCTTGCCGCTGTTCAGGATCGAGATGTTTCCGCCAAACATGGCCGTGCCGGATAGTAAAAAGACAAACTGATAGCTAGTTCGATCTCAACTCGATTTACGCAGTTAAGCTATGCAAATAGGGTCATATGAAACCCAGCTTGCGGTGCTGTGGCGTTCTCAACGGGCAGCATCGCTTCGCTATGAGCCTGATATAGCGCCATGAATTAGCCCTGACTTTCTGGCTATGCTCAAGAGTGGAAAACCCCTGCTGCTCACGACGGTTGCGGACTCCCGCGACCAAATAGCAAAAGTGAAGAGCTTAGTCAGACCAGATTAAGCTCTTTTTTGTGCCTCAATCATTGGGGACCGCTAGGGGATCAATTGGGAAGGATGAATCGGGTAGGTTCGGGCTAAAACAGTGAAGACATCGTTCTGTTCGGGGGGCACTTTACCCGAATTCCGAGGAAATTCTGGAACCGAACAGCAGATTCCGCGTCTTAGGAGCGTTTCCCAACGTTTCGAACGTGCTCGCAGAGTTGACCGAGAGACGTAGGCCGTTTCTATCGTTTGCGCCGGAACACCAGGTCGATGTCGCGGAGCTCCAGATAACGGACATGGAGGCTCTGTGGGCGGTCGCCGGCGAAAGCGCCGAAGTCGAGCATGGCGTTGAATCTCAGCGGGCTGATCACGGTGCCCCGGAAGGTGTCGTTTTGCCAGTGCCCGACCTCGAGCTC
>JAKSBY010000198.1 GCA_022360855.1 Sphingomonadales bacterium
ATGCGACCGAGACCGGCTGCGCCCTGCTCGCGCTCATCGACCAGGTCGACGGCGAGGCCAACGACCTGAGCGCGGCCCAGTGGCGCGACTATCTGGAAGCACAGGCGAGCGAGTCCTTCCAAAAGGCGCAGGAGGTGCGCGGGCGGACCGGGGTGGCTGCGGCGGTGTGAGGGGCGTGGCGGCGCAGGGAGACGGCTAGGGCACGTTGTCTGATTTGGTCTAGAGGCGAGCAGAATCGGTCTGGATTATGGCAAGTACCTCAGAAAAGCTAGGCTTGCTGCGATAGTAGAGAGCGGTCGGTGCGTCGTAGGCATCACTATAGAGTTTATGGACATTCGGATCGCTCAGAACGAACGCTTCGTTCCTGGTTATATCCTTGTCATCGCCTGCTCTAAACCGATTTTCTTTGTGCGCGAGATATTCGACTGTACCGATGAAATCCTGAACTTTCCTATCTTGAAGCAGGCAATAAACGTCATAGTAGTGGCGCATGAAATTTTGAGGCAATGCACCTGTTTTCTGCTGTTGGCGGAACTTCGTGGAGATCGTTTGAAGTTTTTCCACCAATGTATACCCTGGCTCGTAACAGGGGACGCCTAAGGCGCGATTGTCGATTAGATCCGAGATGTCACTTTTTGCCGCGTGGTCATAAACCCAGGAGGATATGTCGCAGTTCCGGTTTGGTGTCACCTGGTCAAAGCCAGCTTCCAGTAACACGCCATGCTTAACACCTGAAGGGATCGGGTTTTTGTGTTCGTATTGGAGACGTATGCCTGCATTTCGCATCCGGGGCTTATCATCAAATTCAATGTCTCGATCGACGCTCGTGATCCCATCGATGGTTATTTGCGTCGCAAGCTGGTCGAAGAAATTTTGACGAGCCTCAATATGCCTTGGTTTTGTGTGGTTTTTTCCGATCGGCAGATCGTTGGGCGGTGCTATTCGTATATCAATATCCTCAGAAAAACGGTTGATAATGCCGAAGCCTTTCGACAGCGACGTTCCGCCTTTGAGCTCAAATGTGAATCCTGCCTGTTTCAGCCCCCATAGGCAGTGCATGATCCAGTAGTCCTTTTCGATTAGGGCGGGAACAATTCTGTGCTCCCGCCCAACGATGGCAATTAGGTGGCTAAATTCAGCCGTTTCGTGAAGAAACATCAGGCTGCGGCGCGAAGCTCGGGTGCTTCGAACAATGGGCCAAGAACACGCTTGGTCCGTTGTCCGCCATAGTCTCGAACAGCCTTTTTTAACGCCTTCGCATCCATCTCTGCTGCACGCATTTCTGCCCGACTCAGCACGTCTTCCTGATCCTCGGCAAGGCGATCAAGATTATTCACAAGATCTACCAACAAGAACTCCCGTGAGGCGACCCTCGGAAAGGCGGCCTTCATACGAAAATCAAAAGGATGGCCGTCAAACTCGAAGCGTCCATGTCGTTTATGGTTGTAGACCGTAGTTTCATTGTAGAGCTGAGTCGTGCCGACGCCGAGCCCATTATAGTCGTTGGGCGAAACCATAAGAAACCGATCGTCTTTCAGGAACTTAGAAACAAGCTTGTGCGGTTCGGCCGGTGCGTCCCCAAAACGGGTTTTTGTTGGCGCCATATAAAGTCCGCCGGACACCTTGACGAGCCGCCCCTCGTTGACAAGCTGCCGCAGGTGACGGTCAACGGCGTTGGACCAGCGCGCAAGATCAGCGCGCCGGTATACTTGACCGGGGCGAAGGTGTTTCTTGAGCCTCGCTAAAGTTGACACAATGCGCTCCTTCTTGCCGACATAATCTAAGCCACCATCCTAAGACATGCAAGTTTTCTCATTGAAATTTCATGCAAAATTATAGCAATTAACCATATAAGTATTTATATTAGATAATGTTTTTAATATAGTAAAATTTCAGAAGTAAGAGGTTATATGAATATTAGTAGTATAGGTCATACTACATTAGATTGAAAATCCCATACTCTTCATCCCCTATCGAGAGGCAATCTATCTGAGATAATGCGGTTCCGTCCCTGATCCATCCAGCGGATGTGGCCGCCGCCGAGGCTGGTATTGTCCACAAGTTGGCTTGTGAATCGCTATTTCTTCTTCGGAAGATACCCGGTTTCTTGCAGATGGCGGGTTATGACGAGGCGGAGATAGGCTGTCATTTTGCGGTCATCGTCCTTGGCGGCTTTTTCAAGCGCCTTCTTAACTTCTGGTTCGAGTCGGACCGAAAATGTGGTCATTGGTGCCGTCACTAAGCTTCAATTCGTTGAGGAGCTTACCGCCCCTGATCCTTCCACCTTGCGCCGCTGCCGCCGTTGCGGGACGACTTGCCGACATCGATGAGCGCAATGCCGGCGTCCTCGAAGATTTCCCGCATCTTTTTCAGCGTGTCTTGTTCGGTGACGGTTTCACCATGCTCGAAGTTGTAGATGGTCTTCCGCGTGACGCCCAGCCTGTCCGCCAAATCCGACTGCGACCAGCCGAGCAGCCCCCGCGCCGCTTTGCACTGGCTGGCTGTAATGGGCGCACCGGCCGTCGGTGCCATCAGCGACCCTTTTTCATCCGCACGCCCTCACCGGCGGCCCGCGACACCTCCCCTTCGGCGATAAAGATGATGCCGGCCTTTTTGAAGATCCGCTCCAGGTCTCTGAGAGTGCTTCTATAGGGACTGGTCTTCCCGCCTTCGAAATTTGCGATGGTGCTGGTGGCGATCTTCGTCTTTTTTGAGAGTGTCCCCTGCGACCAGCCCAGCAGGCCCCGCGCGGCCCTGCACTGTTTGGCTGTAAGGGGTGCACCGGACGCCGAGGCCATCAGCGACCCTTTTTCATCCGCACGCCCTCACCGGCGGCCCGCGACGCCTCCCCTTCGGCGATAAAGATGATGCCGGCCTTTTTGAAGGCCCTTTGCAGGGCGCTCATCGTGCGCCTGGTCGGTTGGCTTTCACCACGCTCGAAGTCAGCAATTGACTTCAGTCCGACATCGGCCCTGTCGGCGAGTTCTTGCTGAGTCCATCCCACAAGATTGCGAGCAGACTTGCATTGGCGTGAATTAAAATACATGATTTGTGTGGAAAGTCATTTTATATGTTGACTTGCTCGTGCGACTGGGGCAGTATCCGCGTAACTTGAGGTTGCTCTGATAGGCGCAAAGTGCCCGCCAGAGCCGAATATGTATTAAGCGTGCCGGCGTGTTGTCCGTCAAGGGCTGCGCGGGGCAGTAGTGCTATGGATTCCGGCCTTCCCCGGAATGATAACCGAACCTAGAATTTCGTTATTTCCGACGGCGCACACCCTCACCAGCCGGCGGAGAAGCGTCGCCTGCGGCGACAAAGATAATACCCGCCTTCTTGAAGGCCCGCCGCAGGTTCGCCATGGTGCGCCTTGTCGGCTGGATTTTGCCGGTCTCAAAATCAGAGATAGACTTTTCGCCGACATCAGCTTTGTCGGCAAGAGCTGCTTGATTCCAGCCCAAAAGACCTCGGGCGGCCTTACATTGGTTGGGGCTAAAATACATAAAATACGTGGATCACCATTTTTTATGTTGACTCGTTTTCGCGAACAGGGCAGTCTTGATGTAACCTAAGATTGCCTTGGTGGGTGTGTGCGCCTGCCAAGGCTTGGGCAACTATTAAGCTGTAGCGCGTGCCGTCCGTCAAGGCCGGCGCGAGGGGTAAGTTGTGCCTCTGGCACACCCCGGACGCGCGGACGGCCGACCCCAAACCAACCCGTCCGCGCCTCCGGGAACTTGGGTGCGGCCGTTCCCCCTTCGACTGGGCTCAGGGCGAACGGAGTTGGACGGAGGGAGGAAGAGGCTTATGGATTCGGACGTATCGCCGGACGACAGCGAAGACCGCGACGAGGCCGGTTCCGATACGGCGACCGACGCCGTGCCTGAGATGACGGTGGCGCAGGCGCGGGCGGCGTTGTGTGGGGTGGCGATGCTCTCGGGCCCGGCGCTGCGCGCGCTGGCCGAGCTCGCCGGCCATATCGGGCCGCGCAAGTTCCCCGACGCCTTCGCAGAAGACGAGATTGTCCCGGACCAGCCGAGCCGCAAGGCGGCCGCCAAGGCGCTCAGGGTCCTGACCGCCATCGCCCGCGACGACCTCACCCTCAACGAGGCCGCCGACAAGCTCTGTATCAGCATCCATAGCGCCAATCACCAAATCGCCGACGCGCGCCGGATGTTCGGCGCCGCCACGAACCTCGGCGCCGTCGTCAATGCGATCAAAGCCGGCGCCATCGAGGTCTAGGCCCATGCAGGACGACGAAACCCTCAAGGGCGACGCGGCCCAGGATACGGAGTACGCCCAAAGCGCCGGGCATGCCGGCTATGCGGATATGGAGTCCCGTATCTTCCAGGCCCTCGGCGCCTCTGAGGACCTGCCGGCGTTTCAGGAGCGCATCGCCGAGTTCGTGCGCGCCATGGGCTTCGACAGCTTCTCCTACATCCTGATCGGTGACGACCGGCACCGGCTGCTCCGGCCCCGCCGCGTCTGCTGCACCCTGCCCGAGGCGCTGGTCAGCGACTACGACGCGGAAGCCTACCACCGCGACGACATCGCGCTCGACTACGCCTTCCACAACGCTGGCGCCCGGTTCTATTCTGACCTGCAGGGCGATCTCGGCCGCACCCCCTACGAGACCCGGGCCAAGCGGATCAACCGGGAGATCTACAATCTCTACCGCGCCCACGGCTATTACGACCTCTACCTCGTACCGCTGCACCGCGGCGGCCGCACCGCGCTGTTCTCCGTCGGCCTCACCGACACCACCGCCACCACCCTGGCCCAAACCGTCCGCAAAATCGGGCAGGCCGAGCAGGGTGCCGCCAGCGACTAGCTGGGGCGGCAGCGCGGCCTTTC
>JAKSBY010000019.1 GCA_022360855.1 Sphingomonadales bacterium
GTCGACGGTGACGAAGGCGTTGTCCAGCATGTCCGGCGTCTCGCCGTCGTAGCGCTCGTCCAGGTGGTTCACGTCCTGTCCGCCGGAGCCGTAGATGCGCACCGGCTCGTCCTCCAGGATCAGCCGCATCAGATCGAAGAAGTGGCAGCATTTTTCGACGAGCGTGCCGCCGGTATTGCGGTTGAAGCGGTTCCAGTCGCCCACCTTGGCGAGGAAGGGAAAGCGGTGCTCGCGGATTGCCAGCATGCGCAGGCGGCCGGTCCTGCCGGCGCGGATCTCGTCGATCAGCCGCGCCACCGGGGGCATGAAGCGGTATTCCTGGCCGACCCAGAAGACCGGTTCGAAGCCGGCGGCCGCCTCGGTCAGCCGCCGCGCCTGCTCGAGGGTCGTACACAGCGGTTTTTCGACCAGGACGGCGGCCGAGCCGTCGCGAATAATGTCCTGCAAGACGTCCAGATGCGTGTGGTTGGGCGTGGCGACCACCAGGGCATCGACGCCGCCGGCGCCCAGGAGCTCCCGGTAGTCCTCGTAGACGGCGATGCCGGGCCCGGCCAGTTCCCCGGCCAGAGCCCGCGATTCGGGATAGGGATCGGCGATGGCGACGATCTCGCTGTCGGGGATGAGCGCGATGTTCTGCATATGCTCGCGGCCCATCATGCCGGAACCGATGATTCCGTAACGTATCGGCGTGTTCACCTGGCACTCTCTTAAGGATTGCGTAGTCTGCGGGCGCGTGAGTCGCCTTGGAAATCATACAGTCTTATAGTCTTCTACAACACTTTTTTTGCGCCCGACGCGTTCGCAAAAGGTTTGAAAAACATCGGGATTCCGGAGAGTCTTGGCCGATGACTATCGCTCAAAGCCTGGTTGACGATCTCGAAGGCGTTCTCGGCGCGCGTTTTACGACGTCGCGCGGGATTTGCGCCGAGCATGGCGCGGATATTTCGCATTTCGATCCTGCGCCGCCGGACGCGGTCGCCTTCCCGGAATCGACCGAGGAGGTACAGGCGATCGTCAAGGCCTGCGCGCGGACGAAGACGCCGATCGTCGCTTACGGCGTCGGCACCTCGCTCGAAGGCAACATTCATGCCATGCAGGGTGGCGTGACCATCGACATGTCGCGCATGAACCGCATCCTCGCCGTCAATGCCGAGGACCAGGACGTGGTCGTCGAGCCCGGCGTGACCCGCGTTCAGCTGAACGAGTATCTCCGCGATACCGGGCTGTTCTTCCCCATCGATCCCGGCGCCGACGCGACCCTCGGCGGTATGGCGGCGACGCGCGCCTCGGGCACCAATGCGGTGCGCTACGGCACCATGAAAGACAATGTGCTGGCGCTCGAAGTTGTCACGGCAAGCGGGGAGGTGATCCGCACGGCGCGGCGCGCGCGCAAATCCTCGGCGGGCTACGATCTTACCCGGCTCTTTGTCGGTTCCGAAGGGACGCTGGGCATCATCACCGAGGTGACGCTTAAGCTCTACGGCATCCCCGAAAAGATCCTCTCGGCGGTGTGCGCGTTCGATGGGTTCGAGGGCGCGATCCGGGCCGTCATCGAGACCATCCAGATCGGCGTGCCCATGGCGCGGATCGAATTCCTCGACGAGGAGGCGATCCGAACGGTGAACCACACTTCCGGGCTCGGGCTTGCGGAGAAGCCGAC
>JAKSBY010000503.1 GCA_022360855.1 Sphingomonadales bacterium
CTCCTTGGCAAAGGCCGCGAGGGTTTTCGGTGCCGCCCCGGGGTCATCGGAAAAACCGATGGCCCTGGGCCCGACGAACAGATCCGAGATCGGATCGCAGTCGGCTCCTTCCAACGCGAGACGAGTCAGCCTGTTTTTCGTCACTTTCAGGCCAGCGCCGGCTTCACGCATGCGGGTGCGCAAGTCGTTCATTTCCGTCACCGACAGGCCGCTGTAGTGAGTCACCACCACAACCTCCGTCGACGAGAAGACCTCCCGCAGCGATGCAACCAGCTCCTGCTTTTCGGCTCTATCCACGTTACTCGTCTCCGCATTCGGGATTTGGCCAACTCAGGCCCCATCCCAGTTTGAGCCTTGAGCACCAAACACGCCGGTGCTCGTTCACGACTGTCCCGAGGGTTAACCCCCGGTTTCGCGCAGGGCGGGTTGCAGCCCGACCGATCGGAAACCGCGGCGCCGCATCGCCATTCGGCAACATGGCGTTTCCATCACCCTGTCTCATGCAGGCCGGGAGTTCCGCGAAACTCCGTTGCTTTAGGCCAACTCGGCAAACGCCGCGCCGGCACCTGCAATCTCGGACAGTTGGACGGTTCTGGGGCCGAGGCCTCTTCGCCGTCCAAACCGAACGGGAACCTTCCGTCCGGAACTCGTTTGCCGCCGGCCAAAACGCAGCCGGCGGCGGCGCGCGCACCTATCCGGTGACGCTCGCCAGATCAATCTTGATGCCGGGGCCCATGGTCGAGCTCACGGCAACACGCTTCAGATACGTTCCCTTGGCGCCCGAGGGCTTGGCCTTCATCAGCGCGTCGACGAAGGCAGCCACATTTTCCCGCAGTTTGTCTTCGCCGAAGGAGACCTTGCCGACGCCGGCATGGACGATGCCCGCCTTCTCGACGCGGAACTGCACCTGACCGCCCTTGGCCGCCTGAACGGCCTTGGCCACATCGGGGGTGACCGTGCCGAGCTTGGGGTTCGGCATCAGCCCCTTGGGGCCCAGAATCTTGCCGAGCCGGCCGACGACGGCCATCATGTCCGGCGTGGCGATGCAGCGGTCGAATTCGATCTCGCCCTTTTGCACCTTCTCCGCCAAATCCTCGGCGCCAACCACATCGGCGCCCGCTTCCTTGGCCGCGTCTGCCTTGTCGCCCTTGGCGAACACGGCGACGCGCAGCGCCTTGCCGGTGCCGTGCGGCAGGTCCACCGTGCCGCGCACCATCTGGTCCGCATGCCGCGGGTCCACATTCAGGTTCACGGCGACCTCGACGGTCTCGTCGAACTTGGCCGAGGCGCGGCCCTTGAGCTCCTTGATGGCGTCGGGCAGCGGGTAATGCTGCTCCGGGTCGAGCCCGTCCTTGAGCGCCTTGTAGCGTTTCGTCATCCGCGACATGGCCTAGCCCTCCACCTGGATGCCCATGGACCGGGCCGAGCCGGCGATGATCGCCACGGCGGCATCGATGTCGTTGGCGTTGAGGTCCACCATCTTGGCTTCGGCGATCTCCTTGAGCTGCGCCGTCGTTACCTTGGCCACGACCTCGCGGCCGGGCTCGGACGAGCCTTTATTCAGCCGGGCCGCCTTCTTCAGATAGTAGGAGGCGGGCGGCGTCTTGGTCTCGAAGGTGAAGGACTTGTCGGCGAACACCGTGATGATGGTCGGGATCGGCATGCCCGGCTCCATCCCCTGGGTGGCCGCGTTGAAGGCCTTGCAGAATTCCATAATGTTAATGCCGCGCTGGCCCAGCGCCGGCCCAATGGGCGGCGACGGGTTGGCTTGGCCGGCAGGCACTTGCAGCTTCAAATAGCCGGCGATCTTCTTTGCCATCCTACTCCCTTCCTCGAAGGCCCTCGGCCTTCAGTTTGCGGGTGCGTGGTACGGCCATGGCGAGCCTCCCACGCGGTTTGCGGCCGAGGCCGCGGAAAACTCCAGTCAGGTCTTTTCGACCTGCGAATACTCCAGCTCCACCGGCGTCGCACGGCCGAAGATCGAGACCGAAACCTTGAGCCGGGCGCGCTCCTCGTCGACTTCCTCGACATGGCCGTTGAAAGAGGTAAAGGGACCGTCCTTGACCCGGACCTCCTCGCCGATCTCGAACTCGACCATGGGCCGCGGGCGCTCGACGCCCTCCTCGACCTGATGCAGGATGCGGTCCGCCTCGGCCTGGGTAATCGGCGCCGGCTTGCCCTGGGCGCCGAGAAAGCCGGTGACCTTGGGCGTGTCCTTGATCAGATGATAGGTGTCGTCGGTCATCTGCATCTTGGCGAGCACGTAGCCGGGAAAGAATTTGCGCTCCGACTTGACGCGCTGGCCGCGGCGCATCTCGACCACCTCTTCGGTGGGAACCAGCACCTCTTCGACCAGCTGATCGAGCCCATGCGCCGTCGCCCGCTCCTTGATGGCGGCGGCGACTTTGTTTTCGAAACCCGAATAGGCGTGAACGATATACCAGCGCGCTTCCGCCATCATCCTGCAGCACCCAAAATCCACTTGATGCCGAACGACAAAACCTGATCGACCAACACGAAAAATACTGACGCCAGCGCGACCATGACGAACACCATCAGTCCGGTCAGCCAGGTTTCCTTCCTGGTCGGCCAGGTGACCTTGCTGACCTCCTGACGAACTTCGCGAACGAATTCCGCTGGCCCGGTTTTTGCCATTCTCAAGCTGTCCTGATCTTATCCGAGCGTGCCGGCCGGCCGGCCCTCGAAACCCTCGATGTCAAATGCCTGTCTCGTACAAAACACCCGTCTCGTACAAAATCAGTGGCGCGAGCCCTGTTGGCAGGAGTGGAGGGACTCGAACCCCCAGCCCCCGGTTTTGGAGACCGGTGCTCTACCAATTGAGCTACACTCCTCCACCTCCAAAACGCGCAATGCCCCGCCGTTTACTTGTGTTGCTTAACAAGTGCAACAAAAAAGTAACCGTAAGGGCCGCGCTTTATCGCTGGCAGAGCCGGCAACACGCCGGCTCCTATGTGCCTCCTTACATATAGGATTGCCCGGGCTCTCGCAAGCCCCCGGCCGTAAGGCGGCGGATCGGGCCCTCCAAATCCGCGCCTATGCGATGGTTTTGGACACAACCGGGCAAGGGCGACTGATGGACTTGCGGTCAATCTTCAAGCGTCAGACAAATCTAATCTAAGGAGTGGAAAAAACATTGATATAGACATAGCCAGAATTCGGGAAAACGTTCACTTCTCTAAATCTAGCTCGCTTGATCTCAGTATCCGATGTGCTATCGAATTTCGCGTTCTCCCACCTCGCTCCGGAAGAACCGCGCGACCAATCCGGCCGCTCGAATGGCTTCAAACCAACGTCGCGCAGCATATCTGCCACTGACCGGTCGCCGTTTAGTCCATTGGTAGTAGCGAAAATCCAATCCGCTTTGCCGTCAACAAATGTGATTTCGTTTCCTTTTGGGTAGAAACATTTTTCGGCGTTTATCGCGAACTCGTACACTTCGCAACTTACGGCCTCGCCCATTTCGATAGCGGCAATGGACTTCTCTTTTCCCGCGAAATATAAGACTTTAATTTGGGCTTCTTCAGCAACCAGATTCCCGTTCGACAGCAAAAACAACGCCGCCAGACCAGCTGATTTGGTCGGAAGTCTCATGGTTGCATCCCCCAATCTTAGATGGCGGCGGAGGCGGCCTGCATTGCGAACCCTCCAATCGAGGGGGCTTCAAGTTATCCCCGAAGGGGCAAGAAACGCTCCGATCTTCATGCGGTCCGTCCGAGATCATTCGATGATTTTGGAGACGACGCCGGCGCCGACGGTTCTGCCGCCTTCACGGATGGCGAAGCGGAGGCCTTCGTCCATGGCGATGGGGGCGATCAGCTCCACCACTATCGAGATGTTGTCGCCCGGCATCACCATCTCCGTACCCGACGGCAGC
>JAKSBY010000184.1 GCA_022360855.1 Sphingomonadales bacterium
GTCGGTGTCGAGCCGGGCCACGACCTTGCGGTCGAAGTCTACCGGCAGCGTCACCATCAGGAGCGCCGGCGGCGCGTTGACGCCGGGTGCTGCGCCGAAGGCGGTCTCGATCGGCTGACCGATCGGCAGCTTGCGCGGGTTCAAATGCGCCGACATGGCGGCAATGCTCTGATACGCATCGTGCCGGGTCGCCCCGGCGCGGATCAGCGCATTCATCAAAGTCTCGCCGCGTTTCAGGGACACGGCAACCTGCTGCGGCTTGTCCACCGGCGGCGCCGGTGGCTCGGCTGTGGCCGACGCTTCGCTTGTCGGCCCGGCAGGTTGCGGATCCAGCGTTTCGTCCGGCGCGGCGGCCGGTGCGGTTTCCGCGACCGGTTCCGGCGGCGTGGTCGGCGACCAAAAGGTCAGAAGCGCAGTCAGCGAAACCGCCGAGGCCAAAACCAACATGCCGGCGAACCAACGGGGGCTGCCGATATTGACGCCAAGATCGAAATCGGAGGTTGGACGAAGCTCTGCCATAACCGGTTTGCAGCAAATCCGAGCGGCACAAAGGCGCGCAAACGACCGGAGAATGCAGGGAAGCCGCGGAGCTGTCAAATTGCTGGGCCAACTATTCCAGGCCGAATCAGTGCCCGCCGATTCGCCGTCAATTCCGTCGATGACGGGGTCAAATTCGGGCCGACACGGCGCTGAGCGGCGGCGTTGCCGGATTAAGAGGCGGTTTTGTGTCGTTTTCTTTGCAATTTCGTCGATTTTGGCGAGTTTCGCGCTTGACCCCGCGATGGCCACCTCTATATAAAGGCCGTCTGTGCCGCGACGACGGCGCGAAGGCCGTGCTGTCATGTCGGTGCGGGCTTTTTTTTGCAAAACCAAGTAAACCTGTTGGCCGCGGATTTGCGGCGGGGTTTTCTTTCGCTCTTTGACATTGTTTTTTGGAGAGGAGATGAGGGTGGTGGCCTCGTTTGGCTATCAGCTTTTATCTTCTTTCAAGCTAAGCGTTTTTGGGCCTTTTGCCGATTTTGGCGAGAGGTTTCAGGAACAGCTTTTAGGTTGATGTGGGTGATAGCCTGTCTTTTTGGGCTTCGTCTTCGGACGGAGTTCCCGAAAATCAACTTGAGAGTTTGATCCTGGCTCAGAACGAACGCTGGCGGCATGCCTAACACATGCAAGTCGAACGAGAAGCCAGAGCTTGCTCTGGTGGAAAGTGGCGGACGGGTGAGTAACGCGTGGGAATTTGCCTTGGGGTACGGAACAACCCTTGGAAACGATGGCTAATACCGTATGACGTCTTCGGACCAAA
>JAKSBY010000520.1 GCA_022360855.1 Sphingomonadales bacterium
GGGGGCGAGTTGGGTTGCGCTGGCGGTATTCGGGGCTGCGGCAACAATCGCTCAGGCGCAAGACGACGAAGATGCGACATCGAATCGCGGCATCGAACTGATCGTCGTAACGGCGGAAAAAACCGAAAAATCGCTGCAGGAGACCGCCGCCGCGGTCACGGCGCTGCCCGGCGAAACACTGATTAAGGCCGGCGTGACCGACCTGCGCGACACGCAAATGCTTGTACCGGCGGCACGGTTTCAAAAAGAAGGCAGTACGACCCAGGTCTTTGTCCGGGGAGTCGGCTCCAACCTCGATTTCGGCAATGTCGAGCCCACCGTCGGGTTCAACTTCAACGGCGTTTACATTCCTCGCGAAGGCACCAGCACCGCATTCTTCGATATCGCGAGCGTGGAAGTGCTGCCGGGCCCACAAGGCACGCTTTACGGGCGCAGTACGATGGGCGGCACCGTCAACGTCTCCTTCGTTCGCCCCGAACACAACAACAGCGGCCGTATCATCCTCGAAGGCGGAAACTACGCGATGTTTCGCGGCACCCTCGGACAGAACCTCTCGCTTGCGGACGGTTTGGCCATCCGCATTGCCGCGAATTATTTTCGCCATGAGGGGTATAACGACAGCGGCGCCGATTCCGCGGACGACTTTGCCGGGCGCCTATCGGTGTTGTACGAGCCGACGCGTAATTTCACCGCGTATCTCTGGGCGGCCTACTCGGAAAAGAACGGCAAGCACCCGAACCTCGTCAATCACGGCTTTGATCCGGTAACGATGTCGTTCGACCCCAACGCCTTCCTGACCGAAAATCCGTGGAACGATCTTCGCGAAGGGCCGCTCGAGATATACACGCTGATCGGCCAGCCGACGGCGAACGACCAAGTCTATGAGAACTTCACATTCGGTGGTCAGTTCGACCTGGATCTCGGGTTTTCGACGCTGACCTACATTCCCGGCTACATCCACCTGGATTCATCTTCCAGCTATTGGCTGGGCGCCGTCCCTGCGGCGATCTCGCAGAATTACCGCATGCACAGCCACGAATTGAGGATCGCCGGCGCAAGCGGCCGGTTCGAGTGGCTGGGCGGTTTGTACTATTACGATCAACGCAACTTCGGCGATTTTGTCGTCTTCTTTACGTTGCTGAATGTGGATATCCGGGAAAACCTGCTCGATGGCTTCGGCGTTTTCGGGCAAGTCACTTATAGCCTCTCGGATACGGTGCGCCTGACCGTCGGCGCCCGCTTCAGCGCAGACGACCGGCATGCAAACGGCTTCGGACCGCAGCCGCTGCCCGCTCCGGGCGCGCCGCCCGACCCGGCAAGCGCCTTCGTATTCGATGAAGATTATTCCGACATCGACTGGAAAGCCGCGATTGAATGGGATGTCGGGCCGGAAATCATGGCCTATGTCAGCGCGCAAACCGCCTATGCGCCGGGAACGTATAACTCGACGCCGAGCACGCCGACATTCGACAATGCCGTCAAGGCGGCGGATCTGACGGCTTTCGCCGCCGGTTTCAAAAGCCGGTTCTTCGACGGCACACTCCAGATCAACCCGGAATTCTATTACTATATCTACAAAGACCTGATCATTCAGGCCTTCGACCAGAGCGTCATCTTCAACCCGATCTTCAACGCTCAGGAGGTTCGCAATTACGGCGCGCAGATCGATGTGCTGTGGCAGGTCACGCCAAACGATCTCTTTAACTTCAGCCTTGGATACACCCACGCGCGCAATAAGGAGTTCGTGACGCCCGCCGGCGACGACTTTACCGGCCTGCAGCCACCTTATGCACCGGACTGGACGGTCATTGCGGGCTATTCACATGACTTCGAATTGCCGAAGGGCGTTCTGAACATCAGCGCGAATGGCCGATACGAAAGTTCCTGGTTCGCCGACTACGTCCATAACCCGGGCACGCGTCAGAAGCCGCACGCAAAAGGCGACGCCTCGCTGACCTATTACGCGGACGGCGGATGGAGTCTCGGGGTTTGGGTCAAGAACTTCACCAATACGCCGGTCCTCGCCGCGACCGCGGCCGCAGGCTTTCCCGGACCGGCAACGGCCTATCTCGAAAACCCCCGCACATTCGGCGCGCGGGCAAGCCTGACCTACTGACGGAGGCCGGCGTGCCAAACTAAAGGCAAAACGCCTAAAACACCGACCCAATGGCTTTTGCGGTGGTTTGCAGATGATCGAGCGCGCCCGTGCGCTCGCTGCCGAGCAGGTCGAGGGACATGGAAGCCGCCGATATCGCTCCAATAACCGTGCCTTTGGGTGAGATAACAGGCACGGCCAGGCATACCAGCCCTTCATGAGCTTCCCGGTTGTCGATACCGTAGCCGCGCTGCCCGGTTTTCTCGATTTCCTTAAGGATCCGCGCCGGATCGGTAATCGTGTAAGGGGTCAGGCTGGGAAAGGGGCCGCTGGCAAGATACGCCTCGATGTCCCGTCTCGGCAGTGCCGATAGAAGAACCTTCCCGATGCCGGAGCAATAGGCTTCGAGTTGCATATCCTCCATTGTGAAAAGGTCGACATCCGCCGGAGCCGCCTTGACGAGATAGGTGATCATGTCCGCTTCCATGATGCCGAAATGCAGCGCGGCGGGCAGCTTTTTGACGAGCTTTTCCAGATGGGGACGTATGACCGACTTAAGTACGCCATGCCCGGTGCACCATGACAGCGAGCCCAGAAAGGCAGGGTGCGGCAGATACTCCGCCCGGGTCGGGCGAACCAGCATGCCGCTCTCCAAGAGCGCGGTCAGATACCGGTAGAGGTTTGCCACCGGTATGCCGTTCTTGCGGCTATAGGCCGCCGGATCGAAAGGCCGGCCCTCAAGGGCGATGATCTCCTGCAGCAGGTGCAAGGCCCTGCCTGTCGGTCCTGAGGCGCGTCGGGTCATCGGGCTTTATCAATTCTCATTTAATGGGAACATGGTCAATGCGCCGAATTGTCCTGTCAAGGGATATCGGCGATATATCAGGCGGCGGGAGGGCGCCGCTCGACCGCCCGCATTTTCCAGCGGAAACCGATCGGGATGAGGGGATGGCCGTGACACATGCGGACAACAAAGATGTGAAAGTTGCGATCATCGGCTCCGGTAACATCGGCACCGATTTGATGATCAAGGTCATGCGGCGCTCGTCGCGCTTGGAGATGGGGGCCCTCGTCGGCATCGATCCGTCGTCGGACGGCCTCAAGCGCGCCCAGCGGCTTGGCGTCGCCATCACCGACAAGGGGCTCGACGGGCTTATCGACCTGCCGGAGTGGGGGGACATTGACATCGTCTTCGACGCCACATCGGCAGGCGCGCACGCACGCCATCATGATCTGGTGACGGCGGCCGGCAAGGTGATGATCGACCTCACGCCGGCCGCGATCGGCCCCTACGTGATTCCGACGGTCAATGGCGAGGCCCACCTCGGGGCGCCAAACGTGAATATGGTGACCTGTGGCGGCCAGGCGACCATCCCCATCGTCGGAGCGGTTTCCTCGATCGCCGATGTTCACTATGCGGAGATCGTCGCGTCGATCGCATCGAAATCGGCGGGGCCGGGAACCCGGGCGAATATCGACGAGTTTACGGAGACCACTGCGCGCGCCATCGAAAAGGTCGGCGGCGCAAAAAAAGGCAAGGCCATCATCATCCTCAATCCGGCCGAGCCGCCCATGATCATGCGCGATACCGTGTTCACGCTGTCGAGCGGCGCGGAAGAAGCGGAAATCGAACAGGCGGTTCGGGACATGGTGGATCGGGTGGCCGCCTACGTGCCCGGATACAGGCTGAAGCAACAGGTACAGTTCGAGCGCTTCGGGTCGAACAATCCGGTACGCATTCCCGGGCTCGGGACCTTCGAAGGCATCAAGACGAGCGTCTTTCTCGAGGTCGAAGGCGCGGCCGACTACCTGCCTGCCTATGCGGGCAATCTGGATATCATGACGTCTTCCGCCCTGGCGACGGCCGAGAAGATAGCGGCGCGGCGGATGGCAGGGGAGCTCGTGTAATGGCCTTCGATGTCGAAACGCAACAGCTCTATATCCAGGACGTCACCCTGCGCGACGGCATGCACGCGATCCGCCATCAATATGGCATCGATGCGGTGCGCGATATCGCCAAAGCCCTCGACCGGGCGGGCGTGGACGCGATTGAGATCGCGCATGGCGACGGGTTAGACGGCTCCAGCTTCAATTACGGTTTCGGGGCGTGCACCGACGCCGAATGGATCGAGGCCGTCGCCGATGCGGTCGATTCGGCGGTGCTGACGACCCTGTTGCTGCCGGGAATCGGAACCGTCGAAGATCTGAAAGAAGCCCACGCGCTCGGCGTTCGGTCGGTCCGTATCGCAACCCATTGCACCGAGGCGGACATCGCGCGGCAGCATATCGGCATGGCCAGAGATCTGGGCATGGATACCGTCGGCTTTCTGATGATGAGCCACATGATCGAGCCGGAGGAGCTGGCGCAGCAGGCGAAGCTGATGGAATCCTACGGCGCCGCGTGCGTTTATGTGACCGACTCGGGCGGTGCGCTCGATATGGACGGCTACGTCGCCCGCCTGCAGGCCTATGACCGCGTGCTGAAACCTGAAACGGAGCGGGGTGTGCATGCGCATCATAATCTCTCGCTCGGCGTGGCGAACTCGATTGTGGCCGCGCAGCACGGCGCGCGGCGGATCGATGCGTCGCTGGCCGGCATGGGAGCGGGAGCCGGCAATGCGCCTCTCGAAGTCTTCATCGCCGCGGCCGATCGCAAGGGCTGGCGCCACGGCTGCGACCTGTTCGCGCTGATGGACGCGGCCGAAGACCTCGTCCGCCCCCTGCAGGACCGGCCGGTCCGCGTCGACCGCGAGACGCTGTCGCTCGGCTATGCGGGAGTCTATTCGTCCTTCCTGCGCCACTCGGAGAAAGCCGCCACCGATCATGGGCTGGATACCCGCGACATCCTCGTGGAGCTCGGCCGCCGGCGCATGGTCGGCGGCCAGGAGGACATGATCGTCGATGTCGCCCTCGACATGCTCAAATCAAAAGAAAACGCCGCCTAGAAAATTATGCGTTCAGGTCGACTCGTCATTGCGAGCGGAGCGAAGCAATCCAACCTATTTCAGTGACAGCTATTTCGGTGACAGTTACCTTTTTCAAGGACAATTTTTCTAACTCATTGTTTTTAAATGGAAAATAAAAAGGTAACTGTCGCCGAAATAGCAATGACGCGGTACCGCTTCAGCTTATACGCATAACGCTCAAGGTCGGTAACTCAGGAGCCCTGGCCATGACGATCGAGGATCTCTTCAGGACGCCGGAACCGCGGAGCGGGCCCCGTCCCAAGACGGTCGGACCTGCGCCGCACAGCCAGGTGGACCAATTGCCGCCCCCGCATCTGCGTGAAAAGCTGAGTGCGGTCCTGCTTGACGCGCTCGTGCGCCAGTCCTGGGAAAACGCCCGGGCATAACCGCCGCCGCGGATCTTGTGTTATTCGGCGGCGGCCTTGGTGGCCCATTCAGCGATCAGGGCGCCCTGGTGGCGTGCGCCGTCCAGGTCGATGGCAGAGGGCTGCCGCTCTCCCTTGCCGCCGGCGATGGTGGTGGCGCCATAGGGTGTGCCGCCCGCGACCTCGTCCAAGGTCATCTGGCCACGGAAGCTGTAAGGCAGGCCGACGATCACAAGGCCGAGATGCAGGAGATTGGTGATGATCGAAAACAGCGTGGTTTCCTGCCCGCCATGCTGGGTCGCGGTGGAGGTGAAGGCGCCGCCGACCTTGCCGTTCAGGGCGCCGGTCGCCCAGAGCGGTCCGGTCCGGTCCATGAAGGCGGCCATCTGCGAGGGCATGCGGCCATAACGGGTCGGAGCGCCGACGATGATGGCGTCATAGTTGGGAAGATCCTCGACCTCGGCAACGGGCGCGGGCTGATCGGTCTTGAAATGGGCGGCCTGCACCACATCGTCCGGCGCGGTTTCCGGTACGCGCTTGATATCGACCGTCGCACCCCCCTGCCGGGCGCCTTCGGCGATTGCCTGCGCCATTTGTTCGATATGCCCATAGCTCGAATAATACAGCACCAAAACCTTGGCCATCGATCTTCGTCCTTTCA
>JAKSBY010000709.1 GCA_022360855.1 Sphingomonadales bacterium
CCTGATGGCCGACAAGATGGAACTCGAGCGCGACCTCGACGACTTCTACGCCTATGTCTACTGCCGGTTCCGCGAGGCCACGGATGACGCCGAGCGGCGCAAGGCTCATGGCAGAGCGCTCGAACTCTACCTGCCCCTCGAGCGCGCCCAGGTCCAAGTCCTCGCGGCGCTCCATGGCGCTTCGGACCAGGCCGTCGCGGCGCTGAAGGGCGCACCGCAGTTTGCCGAATGCGCGGACCATGTCGAAAAGCTCGTTGCGCTGTCGAAACGGATGATGCGCCCGGAACTGGAACGCCTCGCCGCCGACCTCGAACGGGCGGCATTCGACGGCTGGGAACGGCTCTACGATCAGCTTTCGAGCGGATTGACGTTCGAGATGGCATGGCCGGACCGAGGTCCGGAGCGCCTGCCGGTCTCCAGGGCGCCGGGGCTTTTCTCCGACCCGTCGCCCGAGGTTCGTCAAGCGGCGATGGCGGGCGTGAAGGGGGCGTGGGGCTCCATCGCCGTCCCGATCGCCGCCGCGCTGAACGGGATTGCCGCCATGCGCCTCGCCCTGCTGAAGCATCGGAGCGGCCAGGACGTGCTGGATGCGGCGCTCTCGCAACACCGCTTGAGCCGCGCCAGCGTCTCGCAGATGCGCGCGGCCATCCGGCGGCACCTGCCGTCATTGCAGCGCTACCTGAAGACCAAGGCCCGCCTGATGGGGAAAGATGCGCTCGCATTCGAAGACCTCAACGCACGCCTTGCCCAGGCCGGCGAGATGGATCTGACCTTGGATGCGGTGAAATCGTTGATCGTCAGGGCCTTCGATGACGCGTCCGAAGGCATGGCGGCAACGGCGCTCCGGGTCTTCGAGCGCGGTTGGCTGGAGACGGAGCAAAAGCCGGGCCGAGGTTTTTTCGGTTTCTGCTCCAATTTCCCCAAGAGCGGTGAGGTGCGCATTTTCAGCCCGTTTGGCGGCACGTTCACGGACGCTACCGTGCTCGCCCACGAACTCGGCCACGCACACCATGCGACCGCCATGAACGGCATGGATTACTGGCGCCTGCAGGTGCCCATGCCACTGGCGGAGACGGCGTCGAATATCGGCGAAAGCCTGATGCGAAACGCCCTGACAGACCGAGCTGACAGAGCGCCAGCGGCGCGGCTGGTCGCGCTCGATATCAAACTCGGCAAGGCGACCCGCGCGCTCCTCTTCTGGTCGGCGCTGTTCGACTTCGAACGGGAATTCTACACCCAACGCGCCGAAGGACCGCTCGAACCCGAGCAACTCAACGCGATCATGCGGACGGCGCAGCGGCGCTGGTACGGTGACGCCTTGGCCGACGACGGCGCCTTCGACCTTCTCTGGGCGCATGTGCCGCTTTTCTACATGACGTTCCAGGCATTTCACAGCATCGCCTACACGTTCGGCCATCTGTTCAGCGCGGGCATCCTCGATCGCCTGCAGGGCGATGCGTCGTTTGCGTCGCGATACGACGCGCTTCTGCGGGCAACGGGCTCGATGCCCATCGAGGCGCTGGCCGAGACCTATCTCGGCCAGGACCTGACCGAGCCCGGCTTCTGGGACCGGGCGCTCGGCTCGCTGAACGGCGAGGTCGACGCATTCGATGAATTGGCGGGAAGCCTATGACGCGGGGAGATCAGACAGGATGAGGGCATTCACGGCCACGCTTGGCACGGAAACCAATACGTTTTCGCCCATGCCCACGGGCATGCGGAATTTCGAGCAGACCATGCTGCTGCGCCCGGGCGAGCATCCGCCACACATCACCGAGGTAACCGCTCCGCTGTGGGCCACGCGCCGGCGCGGCGAGGCCCTGGGCTGGACGGTGATCGAAGGCACCTGCGCCTTCGCTATGCCCGCGGGCAGGACGGTACGAAGGGTCTATGAGGCGCTGAGGGACGAAATTCTCGAGCAGCTACGCGACGCCCTGCCGCTCGACCTCGTGGCGCTCGGCATGCACGGCGCCATGGTCGCAGACGGCTATGACGACTGCGAGGGCGACTTCCTCGTCCGGGTCCGCGAGATCGTCGGCCCCAAGACGGCGGTCGGCATCGAAATCGATCCCCACTGCCACGTAACCGAGGCGATGGTGGCCAACACAGATGCCATTATCTGCTTCAAGGAATATCCGCACACGGACTATCGCGAGCGCGCCGGGGAGCTTCTCGATATCCTGTCGGGCACCGCCGAGGGCAAGCTTCGGCCCCGCATATCGGTCCATGACTGCGGGATGTTGGCGACTTATCCGACGACGCGCGAGCCCATGAAGGGCTTCCTCGAACGGCTCAGGCAGCTCGAGCAGGAAGAGGGCGTTCTCTCCATTTCGATCGCGCATGGCTTTCCCTGGGGCGACGTGCCCGATGTCGGCACAAAGGTCATTGTCGTCACGCATGACGCCGCGGCGAAAGGCGACGCGCTCGCCCGGCAGTTGGGTCGGGAGATCTTCGGGTTGCGCACCCGGGTCGCGCCGAAGTTTCAGACCATCGAGGCCGGGCTCGATGACGCGCTAGAGGGCGACGGGCCCGTCGTCGTCGCCGATACCGCCGATAACCCGGGCGGCGGCGCGCCCGGCGATTCCACGTTTCTGCTGCACGAGCTGCTGCGCCGCGGCGTACAAGATGCGTGCTATGCGCCGATCTGGGACCCGGTCGCCGTCGGGCTCTGTTTCGAGGCGGGCGAAGGCGCGACTCTAGCCTTAAGGATCGGCGGGAAGATGGGCCCAACATCCGGTGACCCCTTGGATCTCACCGGCCGGGTGACAAAGCTGGCGGCCGATGCCCAGCAGACCTTCGACGGCAATCCCTCCCCTCTGGGCGACGCCGCCGCTTTCGAAGTGGAGGGCGTTCACATCGTTCTGATCTCGACCCGCGACCAGGCCTTCGGCACCGATCTGTTCACCAATCTGGGAATCGATCCGGCCGCCAAACGTCTGGTCGTCGTCAAATCGTCGCAGCATTTCTACGCCGGCTTCGGCCCCATCGCCAAACGCGTCGTCTACATCAACGGCCCGGGCGCGCTGCAGGCCGACTTCACCAAGCTGCCCTATCGGAATCTCCGCCGCCGCCTCTGGCCGATGGTCGACGATCCTTTCGCCGAGCCAGGGGGCGTCCGATGAGCGAGACCCTCTACACCTTCGACACGATCCAGGACTTCATCGGCAAGGAGCTCGGCGTCTCCGACTGGCTGCCGGTGGAGCAGCAGGTGATGAACCGGTTTGCCGAAGACACCCGCGATCCCGACTGGATGCATATCGACCCGGTACGCGCCCGCCGAGACGGGCCGTTCGGCAGCACCGTGGCGTTCGGCTTCTGGACGCTGTCCATGCTGACCTATTTCTCCTACCAGCTAAAGCTCCATCCGGAAGACGCCGCCTATGCGGTGAACTATGGGCTCGACCGGGTCCGTTGGATCGCGCCCGTGCCCGTGGGGTCGCG
>JAKSBY010000464.1 GCA_022360855.1 Sphingomonadales bacterium
GCATGATCGGTGTGCACGGCCAGCCGATCATCGAGGAGCTTGCCCAAAACAAACCTGACGGCGAGCCGGTGAACATCCTCACCCATTGCAATGCCGGCTGGCTGGCGACCACCGACTGGGGCACCGCCACCTCACCGATCTACCAGGCCCATGACGCGGGCATCGGCGTCCATGTCTGGGTCGACGAGACCCGGCCGCGCAACCAGGGCGCGGCCTTGACCGCCTTCGAGCTCGGCCAGCACGGGGTTCCCCATACCGTGATTGCCGACAATACCGGCGGGCATCTGATGCAGACCGGCCGCGTCGACATGGCCATCGTCGGCACCGACCGGACCACGGCGGCCGGCGATGTATGCAACAAAATCGGCACCTATCTGAAGGCGCTGGCGGCCCACGACAACGGCGTACCGTTCTACGTCGCGCTGCCCGGCCCGACCGTAGACTGGACCATTGACGACGGTCGCGACATCCCGATCGAGGAACGCGGCGGCGAGGAGGTCAGCCATCTGACGGGCCTGACCGCCGACGGACGCATCGAGACGGTGGACGTCGTCGCGCCGGGAAGCGCCTGCGCCAACTACGCCTTCGACGTGACGCCGGCCAGGCTGGTGACCGGCCTGATCACCGAGCGCGGCGTGGCCGAAGCCTCAAAGCCTGGGTTGGCCGCGCTCTATCCGGACAGGGTGGAATGAGCGGCAACCGTGAGCTCTGCCAGGCCATCTGCTCGGCCGGCCGGGCGATGAACGAGCTCGGCCTCAATCAGGGCACCGCCGGCAACATCTCCGCGCGCGCCGATATGGGCTTTCTGATCACGCCGTCGGGCGTCGCCTACGAGACGCTGCAGCCGCACCAGATCGTGGCCATGGAATATGACGGCCGCTGGAGTGCGGCCGGCGCCAATCTGAAGCCCTCCAGCGAGTGGCGGTTTCATCGTGACATTCTTCGTGCACGCCCGGACGTTCAGGCGGTGGTTCACAGCCATCCGCCATACGCCACCGCGCTCGCCTGCCTGCGGCGCGACATCCCGGCGTTCCACTATATGGTCGCGATCGCCGGCGGGTCGGTCATCCGCTGCGCCGATTATGCCACCTTCGGCACGGTGGAGCTTTCGGAAGCCGCCGTCGAGGCGCTCGGCGACCGCAACGCCTGCCTGCTCGCCAATCACGGCATGATCGCCTGCGGTGAGACGATCGAAGCGGCGCTCGCCCTGGCGGTGGAGGTCGAGGCCCTGGCCGGCCAGTATCTGCGCGCGCTCTCGGTCGGCGAGCCGGCCATCCTCGACGACGATGAGATGGCCCGGGTGCTGGA
>JAKSBY010000762.1 GCA_022360855.1 Sphingomonadales bacterium
GCGGGACACTGAAATCCTCAAGCCCATCGTGGATGGCAATAGCGGAAACTGGCATCCGCTTTCGGGAAAAACCGCGCCCAACACCGGCTCAGAGATCCCGCCGCTCGCCCGCAAGCACCTCAAAGGCCGGCTCAAGGCCGCCGACCGGGCCGACAGGACCTAATTCGCCGCCCGGGCCGCGTCGTTGAGAGCCCAATCGTAGGCGTAGCGGTTGATCTTTTTGCGACCGGCAAGCTCGGCCTTGAGCTCGTCGGACGCATACTGACCGATATGCGCCAGCACGTTGGCCTGGCTTTTGCCGAAATCTTCCCGGAACCAGCTGTAGATCTTCGAGACCGTGAGCCGACCCCTCTCGTCGATTGCCACACCGCGCGGATCGGCCACAAAGGCGCGCGCGGCGGCATTGAGCTGCGCATCCAGCTCGGCGCCGCGATAGGCCCGCTTGCCGAGATTGGGGCAGCTATACGCCGCGCAATTGAGCGCATAGTGAATCCGCGGATCGTTGAAGATCGGCCGCACGATGCCGTGTTCGATATCGTCCAGGCTGAGGACCTCGCCATAGGCGAGGATATACTCCTCCTTCCAGGGTCCTGTGGACAAAAGCCCCGAGCCGATATCGCGGATCGAATCGACCGGATAGTTGTCGATCACCAGCGCAACCGTGTGGGCGTTGTAGAGATTGATCCAGAAGGCGAGCTGTTCGGTGCGGTTGAGCTTGGTGACATGAACGCCGGCGAGGTGCTCCAGATACTTCATGAGCGCCGCTCTGTCGTCGTCGGTGACCGCGCCATAGGCGACGCGGTTGACGCCGGCGGCATCCGTGCTGACATAGTTTTCCAGGAACGCGTCCCAGGCGCCATGATCCACGACGACCTCCGAACTCGCATCGAAGATCTCCCAGCGATTGTCGGCGGCCTCGGCCGATGGAATCGCCAGACGCTCGACCTTGGTGCAGGCAGCGACGAAGAAAAGCGAGATAACGGCGGCCATACGGGCCAGGCTCACGGGTTGGGTCAAGACGCGCGACACGGCGGTGCTCCTAAAGTTTGCATTGGACTTGATGTGCCCGAAGTTGGCGGTGATGTAACATCCCCAAAAGAAATTTGACCTCACATTTAGCCGCAACCTCTTCAAAAAAAGTTGCCGTAACCTATATCGAACAAGTATAGGTATCTCACCGCTGGGGCTATGACGTGAACTGCTTCCGCATTGCGGTTCTGACACTCCTGTTTCTAACCCTGGGCTTGTTAAGCCAGTTCGCGAATGACGGCAACGGGGAACGTCGCAAATGCGCCGGCCATCCCAACGACCCAAAAATGGTCGTCCCCGCTTATTTGAACTGACATCCGGCCATCTGGCGCCTTGCAACCAAGACCTCTAAGCTTCCCAGCCAGCTTGGAGGCCCGCAATGACCGTCAAAATCGAACAGCGCGACCGCATCACCATCGTCACCATCGATCGCCCGGAAGTCCGCAACGCAGTGGACGGCGCCACCGCCGGCCGGCTTTTGGAGGCGTTCTCCGCCTTTGAGGCCGAAGATGGCCAACACGTCGCCGTCCTGACCGGCGCCGGCGGGCATTTCTGCGCCGGCGCGGATCTGAAGGCGCTCGCCGCGGGCGAGACGGGCACGCGGCTCGCCGAGGACGGCCCCGGCCCCATGGGGCCGACGCGCCTGCGGCTCTCCAAGCCGGTGATCGCGGCGGTCGAGGGCTATGCGGTGGCCGGCGGCATTGAGCTGGCGCTGTGGTGCGATCTCAGGGTCGCCGCCGAGGATGCTACCTTCGGGGTCTATTGCCGCCGCTTCGGCGTGCCACTCGTCGATCTCGGCACCGTCCGGCTGCCGCGGCTGATCGGCCATTCCCGGGCCATGGATCTGATCCTTACCGGCCGCGCCGTTTCGGCCAAGGAAGCCCTGGAGATCGGCCTCGCCAACCGGCTGGCGCCGGCGGGCGGCGCGCTCGATACGACGCTCGAGCTCGCAGCCGAACTCGCCCGCCTGCCGCAGACCTGCCTGCGCAACGACCGGCTCTCGGCCATCGAGCAATGGGACCTCTCCGAAGAGGAGGCCATGCTGAACGAAGCCCGCCGCGGCCTGGCAACGATCGGCTCGGGCGAAACCGCCTCGGGCGCCGGCCAATTCCTCTCCGGCGCCGGCCGCCACGGCGGCCCCGCCTCCGCCTAGAACTGCCTAAAAATTAA
>JAKSBY010000476.1 GCA_022360855.1 Sphingomonadales bacterium
TATGCCAGCGTTTTCCTGTTCATCCTCGCGCTGTTCTTCAACCAGGTCGGCGTGCCGATGCTGTGGTCGATGATGGCGGATTCGGTGGATTACGGACAGTGGAAGACCGGCGTGCGCATCACCGGCATGAATTTCTCGGCCAATCTGCTGGCGCTCAAGCTCGGCGTCGCCGCCGGCGGCGCGGCCACCGGCTGGCTGCTCGCCTCCTACGGCTATGTCGCGAACCAGGAACAGACCGCCGAAGCCATGTTCGGCATTGCGCTCATTTTCGCAGTCATCCCCGGGGTTTGCGGGCTGATCATCGCCTTTGTCAGCCGCTTCTACACCCTGACCGACGAGCGGACCGCGCAGATTCAGACGGAGATCGGCATCACCGGCGCGGCTTCGCCACGGAACGCCTGACGATGAGCTGGTGCGGGACGATCTCCAGCGTATCGCCCGGCTCGCTTTTGCCCTCGATCGCCTTGCACAAGCGATAGAGCGTTCGTTCGCCGATTTCCTCCGCCGGCTGGCGGATCGTCGTCAGCGGCGGGTCCATGACCTCGGCGTAGCGCGTGTCGTCGAAGCCCACGACCGAGATGTCCTCCGGGACCTTCAGCCCTGCGGACTTTATTTCGTGATAGGCGCCCATGGCCATTTCGTCATTGGCGCAGAAGATGGCGGTCGGCCGGCGCTTGTGATTCACGAGGCTACGGGTCGCTTTGATCGCGCCGGGGATGTTCATGTTGCCCTGAACGACCCAGCCGGATTCGATCCCGAGTTTCGCCGCCTTCATCGCCGCGCGGTAGCCGCGTTCCCGATCCAAGGTCAACAGCGACGTCGCTTCGCCGGAGACGAAGCCGACGCGCTTGTGCCCCATCGATATCAGATAGTCGGTCGCCTCCCGGGCGGCGGCGGCGTTGTCGATGTGGACACTCGGGAACCGGGCGAGCTCGGGGGAGATCGTCTCGCAGCCGACGACGATGGGGATGGCGCGGTGGCTCCTGGCCGACAGCACCTCGGTTCCATAGGGTGACAGCGAGGCCAGCAGCACCATCCCGTCCGCCCAGCGGGACACCATCATGGCGCCGATCTCGTCGGCGGCAAGCGTATTGAACTGGGTCTCGTTGATCATGATCGCGTAGCCGTTTGCCCTGGCCACGGTGCGGATGCCTTTCAAAACGTCGGTAAAGAACGGATCGCCGACCGACGGCAGCACGACCATGATCACATTGGTCTTGCCGCGCCGGAAACTCTGGGCCAGCACATTCGGCGAGTAGCCCGTCTCCACGATGGCCTTGGTGACCTTGTCCCGGGTCGGCTCGCGCACCGACTCGGGATCGTTCAAACAGCGCGAGACCGTGGCGATGGAAACGCCGGCCACCCTGGCCACTTCCTTGATGGAAACCTCTGGCTTGATGGAAACCTCCGGCTTTGTCGCAGTTTCATCCACGGTCAACGGGCATCCGGGCTGTTTTGAAGCTACAAATCCGTAAACGTTTACATTTTTGCTGTCAATGCGCGGGACCGGCGATCTACGTCGCGCCGTCCAACGGCTTGCGGCTTTCCGGTGCGAATCTAGAGCGATCGGTAATTTGTGAAGAGTCCGGCCGCAATCATCGTTGACTGACAAGTATGTTAGCGCTAACATTTATCGCACCAGGGAGGGTCGAAAAACCGGTCTGTGGCGCCGCTCGATCCTGCGAAAGGCGGCCACACCGCACAATCGGGGCTGATAAGACGCGTGAACATGATCGAGCTCAATGGATACGGCTGGCGCGTTACGGCCACGCCCGAGGTCGGAGGCGCTTTGGTTGGCGTCAGGTACAAAGGGGTCGACGTCTTGCGGCCAACCCCGCCCGCGGCCACGCAATCGGGCGATCCGCTCGAAATGGCGTCCTTCCCGCTGCTGCCCTTCTCCAACCGGATTCGCGACGGCCGGTTTTCCTTTCAAAGCACCGAGGTATCGTTGCCCGCTTCCGCGCAGCACCCGCCGCATGCGCTGCATGGCTATGGGTGGAGTTGCCCCTGGTATCCCGAGGTCACCAGCGCCACCGAATGCATCATGGTGCTGGAGTATCCGGGCGATGACTGGCCCTGGCGGTTCCGCGCCGAACAGCGAATCCGGATTTCCGAGACGTCGTTGAGCCTGAGCCTTTCGGTCAGAAACGAGGCGGCGACGGCAATGCCGCTCGGCCTCGGCTTTCATCCCTATTTTGCGCGCACGCCGGGCTGCCGCATACAGGCACCGGTCGACGGCCGCTGGGTCAGCGATGCCGAACGACTACCGATGAGCCACGAACCCGTTGCCGGCGAAATGAGTCTGCGCACGCCCACGGTACTCAACGGCCTGGATTTCGACCATTGCTTCACCGGCTGGACCGGCGATTCGATCATCGCGTGGCCCGAGAAAGGTCTGAGCGTGCGCCTGAGGGCGAGCAAGCTTTTACGGTTTCTGGTCCTTTGGACTCCCAAGGGCGCCGATTTCTTTTGCATCGAGCCGGTCAGCCACATGATCGACGCCTTCAACTGGTGCCACACCGCGCATGATACGGGGACTGTCGTGCTCGCGCCGGGCCAGTCCGCCGATGCGACGATGGTGTTGGAACCGATGGTGCACCAGGAGCAGGTTGATGTTCCTGGGCATTGATATCGGCACATCCGCGGTCAAGGCGGTGCTGGTCGACCCCGTCGGCGCCATCGCCGATCAGGCATCGGCGCCATTGGAGGTCATGCGCCCGGCGCCGCTGCATTCGGAACAACGGCCGGCGGACTGGTGGGCCGCTACCAATCTCGCGGTCTCCTCCCTGATGGCGGAAGCCCGCGCCAAAACGCAGGCCATCGGCCTGTCGGGCCAGATGCATGGCGCCACGCTGCTCGACGCGGCGGACAAGCCGTTACGCAACGCAGTCCTATGGAACGATGGGCGCAGCGGCCAGGAATGCGCCGAGCTCGAGGCCGCGGTTCCCGAGAGCCGGGAGATCACCGGCAATCTCGCCATGCCCGGCTTTACCGCGCCGAAGCTGCTGTGGGTCGCGCGCCACGAGCCGGACCTCTTTTCCCGCATCGCGACGGTCCTGTTGCCGAAGGACTATGTGCGTCTCAGGCTGACCGGCGAGAAAGCGTCCGACATGTCGGACAGCGCCGGCACGCTGTGGCTCGACGTCGCCCGCAGAGCCTGGTCGGACGCGATGCTTGCGGGCTGCGGCCTCTCCGACGCGCAGATGCCGGAGCTCTACGAGGGTAACGAAATTACCGGTACGCTGCGGTCCGAGCTGGCGGAAGCCTGGGGCATGGGGTGCGTTCCGGTGGCCGCCGGCGCTGGCGACAACGCGGCAGGCGCGGCCGGCGTCGGCGTCATCAACCGCGGCGAGGCTCTGCTCTCCCTGGGCACCTCCGGTGTCTTGTTCCTCGCCGACGATGCCTACCGGCCCAACCCGAAAGACGCCGTACATACCTTCTGCCACTGCCTCCCCGGCCTTTGGCACCATATGTCGGTGCTGTTGAGCGCGGCGAGCTGCATAGACTGGGCGGCGCGCGCCACGGGCGCAGGCGATGCCGGGGCCCTGCTGGCCGAGGTCGAGGCCGGCGCTCCGGACCCGGCAGAGCTCATGTTCCTGCCCTATCTCTCCGGCGAGCGGACGCCGCATAACGACCCCGACGCCAAAGGCGTGGTCTTCGGGCTGACCCACGAGTCGGGGCGTGCGGAGCTGGGGCAGGCGGTGCTCGAAGGCGTCGCCTTCGCCTTTGCCGACGGGCTCGACGCACTGGCGCACACGGGCGCGCCCATCGATGCGATCAGCGTCATCGGCGGCGGGGCGCGGTCCGGCTACTGGGGGAAGATCCTGAGCGCCGTCCTAAACCGCCCGCTGATCTACCGCGAGGGCGCCGAGGCCGGCCCGGCCTATGGCGCCGCGCGCCTGGCGCGCCTGACGGTGACCGGAGAAGAGCCACGCGACGTCTGCGTCGCGCCGCCGGTGCGCACCGTTATCGAACCCGAGGACCGGCTGGTCGCGCGCTATGCCGACCGCCGACCGGTCTTCCAATCGCTTTATGCCAACCTCAGATCGCTCTTTAAGGAGGCGAGCCATGACCACTGACCCCTTCGAGGGCATGCCCAAAATCCACTATGAAGGGCCGGACAGCAAAAACCCTCTCGCCTACCGCTACTACGACGCCGATGCCGAGATCCTCGGCAAATCCATGGCCGAGCACCTGCGCCTGGCCGTCTGCTACTGGCATACCTTCTGCTGGGACGGCACCGACACCTTCGGCTCCGGAACCTTCGCGCGCCCATGGCAATTCGCGCCGGTAACGCAGGCCGAGGCGGAGCAAAAACTGGCGGCGGCCATGGGGTTCGTCGAACGCCTCGGCGTGCCGTTTTTCTGCTTCCACGACACCGACGTGATGGCCGCGGCGGAAACGGCGCAAGACCACGCCGCCAATTTCGCCGCCATCGTCGACCGCATCGAGGAGAAGATGGCCGCCACAGGGCTTCAGCTCCTGTGGGGCACGGCGAACCTCTTCAGTCATCCGCGCTACATCGCCGGCGCCGCGACCAATCCGGACCCGGACGTGTTCGCCTTCGCCGCCTTTCAGGTGCGCCACTGCCTGGAGGCGACGCACCGGCTGAACGGCCACAACTACGTGCTATGGGGCGGGCGCGAAGGCTACGACACGCTGCTCAACAGCGATCTCGGCCGCGAGCTGGATCAGATGGGCCGGTTCCTCGCCATGGTGGTGGAACACAAGCACAGGATCGGGTTTCCCGGCACCATCCTGATCGAACCCAAGCCGCACGAGCCGACCAAGCACCAATACGATCACGACGTCGCTACCGTCTACGGCTTCCTGAAGCGCTACGGGCTCGAAAACGAGATCAAGGTCAATATCGAAGTCAACCACGCGACCCTGGCGGGCCACAGCTTCGAACACGAGGTCGCGACCGCCGCCGCGCTCGGCATTCTCGGCTCCATCGACGCCAATCGCGGCGATCCGCAAAACGGCTGGGATACGGACCAGTTTCCCAACAACGCGGCGGAGCTGACGCTGGCGATGTATCACATCCTGAAAGCCGGCGGGCTTACCACCGGCGGCTTCAATTTCGACGCCAAGCTGCGCCGCCAGAGCATCGATGCGGAAGACCTGTTCCACGCCCATATCGGCGGCATCGACACCCTGGCGCGGGCGCTCAGGAACGCGGCGGCGATCATCGAGGACGGCCGCCTCGACGCCGCGGCCAAGGAACGCTACGTCAAATGGGACGGCGCCGAAGGCCGCGCGATCATGGACGCGGGCGCGACCCTGGCCGGCGTCGCCGATCGCGTCACCGCCGAGAACCTGGCGCCTGCCCCGGTCTCCGGCCGCCAGGAGCGGCTGGAGAATCTCGTCAACCGGTTTGTCTGATCCCCCGGGACGCTGCCGGCCGGATTACGGCGTAGCAATTGCCCGGCCGAAGCGATTAGGATTGGCCCATGTCCAGCCGACGAAGAGAGCCGAAATCGGACGGCTCGGTGACCATCAAGCGGGTCGCCGAGCTGGCCGGCGTGTCGATGATGACGGTTTCCCGCGTGCTCAACGAAGGCGCCAGCGTGCGCGAAAGCACGCGCAAGA
>JAKSBY010000406.1 GCA_022360855.1 Sphingomonadales bacterium
GACCACGTTCGCCGACTCGTGCACGTTGAGGATCGGCATGCCGGCCAGCGGCGAGTCGGGCTCGTCGAGGGCGGCCGGGTTCACGACGTCGTTGGCGCCGAGAATGATTGAGAGGTCGGTGGTCTTGAACTGCGGGTTGATGTGGTCCATTTCGACCAGCTGCTCGTAGGGCACGTTGGCCTCGGCGAGGAGCACGTTCATGTGGCCCGGCATGCGCCCGGCGACCGGGTGGATGGCGTATTTGATGGTGACGCCCTCCTCCTTCAGCTTGTCCGCCATCTCCTTCAGAGCGTGCTGCGCCTGCGCCACGGCCATGCCGTAGCCGGGCACGATGATCACGGTGCCGGCATTCTTCATGATGAAGGCCGCGTCGTCTGCCGAGCCCTGCTTGACCGGGCGCTCCGCGCCGGCGCCCGCCGCGGGCCCCGCGGTCTCACCGCCGAAGCCGCCGGCAATCACCGAGATGAAGGAGCGGTTCATGCCCTTGCACATGATGTAGGAGAGGATCGCGCCCGAGGAGCCGACCAGGGCGCCGGTCACGATCAGCGCGTTGTTGCCGAGCGTAAAGCCGATGCCCGCCGCGGCCCAGCCCGAATAGGAGTTGAGCATGGAGATGACGACCGGCATGTCAGCCCCGCCGATCGGGATGATCAGGAGGAAGCCGATCAAAAAGGATAGAGCCGTCAGCCACCAGAACACGTGCAGGCCGAGCGCGTCGGAGCTTTGATAGAGCGCAAACAGCACGATCATGGCGATAATGGCGATGCCGATGGCGAGATTGATGAGATGCCTGGCCGGCAAGAGGATCGGCGCGCCGGACATCAGCCCCTGCAGCTTCAAAAACGCGATGACGGAGCCGGAGAAGGTGATGGCGCCGATCGCCGAGCCCAGGCTCATCTCAATGCGGCTGGCCACAAAGATGACGCCGAGCGCGTCGACGATGGGAAACGCGGTCGGGTTGAGGAACGCCGCCGAGGCCACCAGCACCGCGGCCAGGCCGACCAGCGAGTGGAAGGCGGCGACGAGCTGCGGCATGGCGGTCATGGGGATGCGCCGGGCGATCATAAGCCCGACCCCGCCGCCGGCGACA
>JAKSBY010000080.1 GCA_022360855.1 Sphingomonadales bacterium
ACGCCGGTCGCCTTGAGCCGCCGGTTGATGAAGAGCAGAAGTTCGTGTTGCTTCCTGGTGAGCATATGCGCCCCCGAAATTTCGCTTCCGTTTCGCCTATGTTCTACTTTAGTTCTAGTATGGCGTCAAGCGCGAAGGGCAATATGTTGTGGGTGCGACGGGGACTGGTAGTTAGCGATACGCCTCTATGATGCCGTCGAAATCGTCGGCTTTCAGCGAGGCGCCGCCGACCAGCGCGCCGTCGACATTGGCGACGGACATGAGTTCGGACGCATTGGCCGGCTTGACCGAGCCGCCATAGAGGATGCGCATGCCGTGGCCATCCTGGCCGAAGCGGGACGCGAGCTCGTTGCGGATCACGCCGTGCACCTCCGCTACGTCGTCCGGTGTCGGCGTGCGGCCGGTGCCGATCGCCCAGACCGGCTCGTAGGCAATGGTCACCGACGCGGCGGTGGCGGCATAGGGGACGGAGCCCGCGAGCTGCCGCTTGACAACGTCGAGGGTTTCGCCGCGGTCGCGCTCGGCTTCGGTTTCGCCGATGCAGACGATCGCCGTCAGGCTTTGCGAGATCGCCGCCTCGGCCTTGGCGCGGACCAGGACGTCGCTTTCGCCGTGATCCGCGCGCCGTTCCGAATGGCCGACGATGACGTGGCTGCACGTCAGGTCGCTGAGCATTTCCGCCGAGACGTTGCCCGTATGCGCGCCGGACTGCGCCGGATGGCAATCCTGCCCGCCGCGCAGGATCGCAGACTTATCGAGGGTCTTGGCGAGCGGCGCGATCAACGTAAAAGGCGGGCAGATCAAGACGTCGCAGGCCGCCGGCCGGGCCGCGATGCGTTCGGCCACCAGCCGGGCCTCCTCCCGGCCGGCGAGCAGCCCGTTCATCTTCCAGTTTCCGGCCACCAGGGGGCGCGGCGCGTCGGCCATGTTCATCTCCTTTTGAGGTCAATTCGGCTTTACCAGAGCGACAAGCGCTTGACCAGATGGCCTGCGCCGGTCAAAACCTAGCCGAATCTCAAATCACGCGAGTGGAACCATGGAGTCGACGGTCGGCAAGAAGATCAAGTCAATTTTTGGGGCGGCCCTCATGGCGCTTTTGATTGCGGCCTTCGCGCTTTGGGGCATCGGCCGCGACATCTTTGCCGGCATCGGCGGCAACGTCGTTGCCAAGATCGGCGACACAAAGATTACGGCGGCCGAACTGCAGCGCGAGGTCGACCAGCGGGTGCGCCTTTTGCAGACCCGGCTCGGCGGCCAGTTCGACAGCGCCGAGGCCTTGCGGCAAGGCTTGCCGATGGAAGTGCTCGGCGACTTGGTCAACCGCGAGCTGTTCGACCTGACGGCGCAGGAGATGGGGCTGCGCGCCACCGACGATCAGATCCGCCAGCAGATCGTATCGATCGACGCCTTCAAGGGCTCGGGCGGCATCTTCGACCGCACGGCATATGAATTCGCCCTGGCCCAGGCGGGAATAACCGAGGCTCAGCTTGTCGGCCAGATCAGAAGCGACATCGTGCGCCAGGACCTGATCCAGAGCATCGTCGCCAGCGAGAGCGTGCCGGAGAGCCTGACCCAGGCCTTGCTTGACTACCGCCAGGAGCGCCGCCAGGCGAGGCTCCTGGCGGTCCCCGCATCGACCATCATCATCCCGGAAGAGCCCGGCGAGGAGGATTTGCAGGCGTTCTACGAAGAGAACGCGCGGCTCTATGAGGCGCCTGAGTACCGCGGTGCCGTTTTCACCGTGATGCGGCCCGCCGACTTTGCGAGCGCCATGGCGGTGTCCGAGGACGAGCTGCGGGAGGCCTATGACGACCGCAGCTTCGAGTTCGAAACGCCTGAGGCACGCGATATCGAGCAAGTGACATTCTTCGAACAAGGCGAAGCGGCGGATTTTGCCCTGGCTGTACGCGCCGGCGCGGATTTCGTTGCCACAGCGGCCGAGGCCACTGGCTTCAGCGCCGATGAAATCGCCTTCGCCGACCAGACCCGCGCGATCGTCGCCGCCGATTACAACGAAGACGCCGCCGACGCCGTCTTCGCCTTGCAAATTGGCGACATCAGCGACGCAATCGAGAGCGATTTCGGCTGGCACGTCTTCAGGGTGACCGGCATCACCCCCGGTGTGACGCGGACGCTGGAGGACGTACGCCGGCAACTGACGCTCGACCTGCAAACCGAAAAGGCCGTCGAGGTGCTCTACGAGTTCAAGGACGAGGTGCAGGATGCGCTGGCCTCCGGCGCCCGGCTCCGCGAGGTCGGGGAGCAGCTCGATCTCAATCTGACCGCGGTCGAGCAGGTCGACCGGGAGGGGCTGACGCCGGCCGGCAGCCTGGCGCAGACCTCGCCGTCGATCCTGCCCTATCTGGAAGACATCTTCGCCATTGAACCCGGTGACGACCTTGTAATCAGGGAATCCGAGGACGGCAGCTATTCGGTGGTGGAGGTGACGAGCGTCGTCCCGCGCGCGCTGAGGCCCTTCGAGGAGGTCCGCGAAAAGGTGCTGCGTGACTGGTACACGGCCGAACGCCTGTTGGCGGCGGATGCCAAGGCGGACGACGTTATCGCCCGCGTCGAAGGCGGAGAAAGTCTCGAGGCCGTTGCCGGAGATTTGGGCGGCGAGGTCGTCGACAGCCCGGAGCTTCGCCGCGACCGAGTCCGCGAAACCGGCAACGTGTCGCTGCCGCTTGCGGCGCTGATCTATTCGCTTGACGAGGGCGGCGCCGGCAAGTCGATCGCCTCCAACGGCGACGGCTTCGTGGTCGCCGTGGTCGCTTCGATCACGCCGGGAAGCGCCGCCGACGACCCGGGGGCGCTGCCGGAACTCAGGCGCAACCTGGCGCTGGAGTTCAACAACGACCTGCTGATCCAATACCAGAGCGCGATTCAGCGCGAGCTCGAGGTCGAGATCAACGAGGCCGCCGTTCGTCAGCTCTTTGCCGGCCAGACACCGGGATTCTGATCCTCGACGGACCCCGGAGCACAGCCATGCTGATTCAGCCGGAGCGCGAAGCCTTCGAAGACGCCTATGCCGCCGGGCGTGCGCAGGTGATGTGGCGACGCATGCTCGGCGATCTCGAAACTCCGGTCTCGGCCATGCTC
The DNA here is from genome assembly GCA_022360855.1 of Sphingomonadales bacterium. GTDB lineage: Bacteria > Pseudomonadota > Alphaproteobacteria > Sphingomonadales > JAKSBY01 > JAKSBY01. The sequence continues at coordinate 3,100 of JAKSBY010000080.1, forward strand.
AAGCTCGGCCATGGCGAGGCCATGAGCGTGCTGTTCGATTCGGTCGAAGGCGGCGCGGTGCGCGGCCGCTACTCCTTTATCGGGCTCTGGCCCGATGCGATCTGGCGCGCCCG
>JAKSBY010000246.1 GCA_022360855.1 Sphingomonadales bacterium
ACGCCGGGCCGAGCGCCACCGCTTTTTGGCGCATGGCCTTGGCCAGCGGTCTGCTCGTACTGGCGACGCGGCCCGGCATCGACAGCATATGCCGCACCGGCCGGAAAGAGGCGCAAAAGATGATGTGGTGGTCGGGCGCCTCCTTTGCCTTGGACCTGGCGTTTTTTCACTGGGCCATCGCGCTGACCACGGTGGCCAGCGCGTCGCTGATGAACAATCTGGCGCCGGTCTTCGCCGGGCTGTTCAGCCTTTTGCTCGGGGTGCGCCTGGGCCGCGGCTATTGGGCCGGGCTTGTTTTGGCGATCGGCGGCATCTTCGTCTTGGTCGGTGGCCCAGGCATGGCGCCTGAAGGTGTTCCGTGGGGCGAGCTCTCGGGCATCGTCTCCGCGGTTTTCTTCGCGCTCTATCTGTTGTCGCTCGAACGCGCCCGGCGGGGTCTCGCGACCTGGACGGTCATGCTCGGCTCCGGCATATCCGCGTCCGCGGTTCTCTTGCCCATAGCGCTTCTGACCGATACGGCCTTCCTCCCTCAAAGCGCCACCGGCTGGCTGGCGGTCGTGGGCCTCGCGGCCGTCTGCCATTTGGCGGGCCAGGCCCTGCTGACTTTTGCCATGGCGCGCATATCCGGCGCCATGGCCGCGCTCGGCATGCTCCTTCAGCCGGTTGCCGCCGCCGGCTTCGCGGCGGTCTTGTTCGCGGAAACCCTGTCTCCGGCCGAGATCATGGGCGCACTCGTCGTCCTGGCCGGCCTTGGCGTCGTCCTCTTCGACCGGGCACGGCGGTAGCCATGGCGCGTATCGCGGTTGCCGGTTTCCAGCACGAAACCAATACCTTCGTGGACCGGAAGACAGAGCTTGCGGCCTTTATCCAGCCCGATGCCTGGCCGGGTCTGATCGAGGGCGCCGCGCTTGGCGCTGCCGTCAAGGGCATGAACCTGCCGGTTGCCGGTTTCCTGGATGCGGTGGATGGCGCCCATGAGATCGTGCCCCTGCTCTGGTGCGCGGCATCGCCCGGCGGGCCGGTAAGCGACCACGCCTTCGAGGCCGTCGCCGGCCGTCTTCTGCGCGCCTTGGCCGAAAGCCTGCCCGTCGATGCCCTCTATCTCGATCTGCACGGCGCCATGGTCACGGAGAGCTTTGCCGACGCCGAGGGCGAGCTCCTCGGGCGGCTGCGCAATCTGCTGGGGCCGGAGGTGCCGGTCTTCGCCAGCCTCGATTACCACGCCAACATCTCGCCGCGGATGATTGCCGCCACCGCGGCGCTGGTCGGCTATCGCACCTATCCGCATGTGGACATGGCGGAGACCGGCGCGCGGGCCTGGCGTCTCATGCAGCAGCACCTCGGCGGGCAGCTCTGGCATACGGCGTTTCGCACTGGGCTCGCCATGCGGTCGCTCGTGTGGCAGAGCACGCTGAGCGAGCCCATGCGGTCGATCATGCGGGAAGCCGGCGAAAGCCGTTCGGTCACCGTGGCCGCCGGCTTTCCGCTGGCCGACGTTGCCTGCGCCGGTGCCAGCGTCCTCGCCTATGGCGACGACGAGGCGGCGCTCGATGCTACAGTGGCCAGCCTCGCGGCCCGGCTGACGCAAGAGGAGGCCGCGCCGGAGGCCGTCTACGCGCCCGACGAGGCCATAGACCGGGCAGTGCGGCTGGCAGGCGATGGCGGCCCCGTCATTCTGGCCGACGTGCAGGACAATCCCGGGGCCGGCGGCAGCTCCGATACCGTCGGCCTTTTGAGGCGGATGCTGGTGGCCGAGCTGCCGGGAAGAGCCGCACTCGGGCTGATCTGCGACGCCGAAGCCGCCGCCGCGGCGCATGGCGCGGGAAGCGGCAGCGCGGTGGAACTTTCCCTCGGCGCCAAGTCCGGCCAGTTCGGGGAGAAGCCCGTAACCGGTGTCTTCGAGATCCGGGCGATCGGCAGCGGTAAATTCGCCGCGACCGGACCGTTTTACAAAGGCTGCTCCATGGATCTGGGGCCGATGGCCTGCCTGCGCTGCAGGGGCGTGGATATTGTCGTCTCCAGCCGCCCGCAGCAGGCGGCCGATCAGGCCATGTTCCGCCATGTGGGTATCGAGCCTGCGGACTACGGCATTCTCGCCCTGAAAAGCTCGGTCCATTTCAGGGCAGACTTCGGCCCCATCGCCAAAGCCATCTTGATTATCGTATCGCCCGGCGCCAGCCCGATGGAACCCCCGGTAACTTAAGGACTGTAATGAGAATGAGGACTTTGCGTGTTTAGAGAGCGTAGAATTACGGCTACGACTTCGGTCATTTTCGCCGCGGCCTGGGCCGCTCCGGAGGCCCGTTCGGATACGGGTGGTCGTGATGTTTCGTTTGAAGCGGCGTATGTTTCGGATGTTCTATCGAATGTTTCGGGCGGTGTGTCGCGTGGGGTGCGGTATCTGGATAATCTGGATCTGACGCTTGAGGCGGATCTGGGCCGCGCCGTGGGCCTGGCCGATACGACGCTGTTTCTGTATGGGCTCTACAACAACGGTACGGGGTTTTCCGACGGCCTCGTCGGCGATGCCCAGGTGGTCAGCAATATCGAGGCGCCGGTCGCGGCCTTCCGGCTCTACGAGGCCTGGCTCGAGCACCGCCTGTTCGAGGACGCGGTGTCGTTGAAGGCCGGGCTCTACGACGTCAACGCCGAGTTCGACGCGCTGGAGAGCGCCGGCCTGTTTCTCAACAGCGCCCACGGCATCGGCACGGATATCGGCCAGACCGGGGAGAACGGGCCGTCGATCTTTCCCGTCACGGCGCTCGGGCTGAGGGCGGCGCTGCGCGTGGGTGAGAACTGGACGGCGCGCGTTGCGGTGCTCGACGGGGTGCCGGGGAACCCGGACCGGCCGCGGCGCACGGCGGTCAGTCTGGGCGGCGGCGACGGCGCCTTTCTGATCGGCGAGCTGGCCTATGAGACGGACGCTATCCGCCTCCTGGCGGGCCATTGGCGCTACACGGCGCGCTTCGAGGATTTCTCGGGCGCCCAAGCGCGCGGCAATGACGGCTTTTATCTGCGCGGCGAGGCGAGGCTGGCGAGCGAGGCCGGGGACGGCGCGCAGGGGCTGAGCGCCTTCGCCCGGCTCGGAGCGGCAACAGGCCGGTTCAATACGTTCGACCGTTTCGCCTCCTTCGGCCTCGTCTATACGGGCCCGCTGCCGGGCCGCGACGAAGATAGGGCGGGCGTCGCCATCGCGGTGGCCGGAACCTCCGACGGGTTTCGCGAGACCTCCCCCGCCACCGGCGCCGAGGTGGCGGTCGAGCTGACCTACCGGTTCGTCCTGACCGACTGGCTCGCCCTGCAGCCGGATATCCAATACATCGTCAACCCCGGCACCGACCCAACCCTCTCAAACGCCCTAACCCTCGCCATCCGAGCCGAACTCAACGCACCGTTCTGAG
>JAKSBY010000226.1 GCA_022360855.1 Sphingomonadales bacterium
ACAAGACTTTTACCGAAGGCATCAGTCGTATTACTCCGGAAGACCTGGCCTATGCTTCGGAGCTTGGATACCGGATCAAACACCTGGGTATCGCCCAGCAAACAGACAAAGGCATCGAGGTGCGGGTGCACCCGACCCTGGTGCATAAGCGTCAGCTACTGGCCAACGTGAGGGGTGTGGGTAACGCCGTTCAGGTACACGGCGACTTTGTGGGCTCCACCCTGTACTACGGGCCGGGGGCCGGCGCCGATGCGACGGCCTCGGCGGTTGTCGCCGACATCGTCGACATAATGCGGCTGGACATAGCCGGTGCGCGACAACCCGCCGTTCCCCTGCTGGGTTATTTGCAGGAGGACGCCGATAAGCCAATCGTCTCCATCGAAGAGATCGAGTCGGAATACTACCTGAGGATTCCGGTGCAGGACCGGGTGGGCGTCATGGCTCATGTTTCCGGGGTGCTGGAAGAGTACGACATCAGCATCGAAGCCATCATCCAGAAAGAACCGGTCAGCGACAGCGTTCCCATTATTATTCTCACCCATGATACCTCCGAAGCACGCATCAACCAGGCAATCAGCACCATCGAAAACCTGGATGATGTCATCGGTGAGGTAGTGCGCATCCGGGTCGAATCCTTCGCCGACAGGAAAGCCTAGATGCGCTATATCAGCACCCGCGGTGGATGTCCGGCCCATTCCTTTGAACAGGTATTGCTCACCGGCCTGGCTCCCGACGGCGGTCTCTTCGTTCCGGAATCCTTACCAAGGCTCGGCCAGGATGAAATTGCCGGTCTCGCCGGATTGTCCTATGCCGACTTGGCCCTGGCCCTGGCTAAACCCTTCATCGGTGATGAGATCGAGGAGGCCGCACTTACCCGGATCATCCACGACAGTTACGCCGAGTTTGATCATCCCGACGTTGCGCCGCTGACCGAACTCCCGGATGGCATCTGGATGCTGGAGTTGTTTCACGGCCCGACCCTGGCATTCAAGGACTTTGCCCTGCAGGTATTGGGGCGATTACTGGATCATGTGCTGGCCCGAAATGACCAGCGGGTGGTAATCCTGGGTGCCACCTCGGGGGATACCGGTTCCGCCGCACTGGAAGGCTGCCGCCATTCGGATCACGTGGATATCTGTATTCTGCATCCTCACCAGCGCGTGTCGGAAGTGCAGCGCAAGCAGATGACTACGGTGGCAGGAGACAATGTATTCAACCTTGCCGTTGAGGGTAACTTTGATGACTGTCAGCGTATCGTGAAGGCCGCATTCGCCGATCAGTCATTTCTGCCCCGGGACAGGCAGCTGGTCGCGGTGAATTCCATTAACTGGGCGCGCATTCTGATGCAGATAGTCTATTATTTTTCTGCAGCGCTGAGACTGGGTGCGCCCAAACAACAGGTGTCATTCTCGGTACCCACCGGAAATTTTGGTGATATCTACGCCGGTTACCTGGCAAAGCAAATGGGGCTACCCATCGATCAATTGATAGTCGCCACCAACACCAACGACATACTGCATCGCTTCATCAGTGAAAATGAATATTCCGTGACCAGGTTGACGCCGACTTACTCACCGAGCATGGACATCCTGGTTTCCAGTAATTTCGAACGCT
>JAKSBY010000740.1 GCA_022360855.1 Sphingomonadales bacterium
CGCCCATGCGGGCGTGAAGGGGCATTTGATCCAGGTGCTCGACCCGGCCGAGGAGGACTTTCCGTTCGAGGGACGCATAACCCTGCACGGACTGGAAGGCGAGGGCGATCACCGGCTAAGCCGCGCCGAGGAGATCCGCGCCGCCTTCGAGGGCCGGCTCGGCCGCTGGCGCGAACAGCTCGACAGGATTGCCCGTGGCGTCGAATGGTCGTTCACCGTCCACCGTACCGACCGGCCGGCACAGATGACCCTGCTGGCGCTCGCCGCGCAGATGGGCGTCGGTCTGTAGGGCCTCGCCAATGTTCTCATCTCTGCCGCTGGCCTTTGCCAATCCTGCACTACTGACCGCATTTCTCGCCCTGCCGGTATTGTGGTGGCTGATCCGCGCCTTGCCGCCCAAGCCGAAGCGGCTCGCTTTCCCCCCGGTGCGTCTTCTGGCCGATCTCGATCTAGGCGATCCGCCGCCGGAAAAGACGCCGCTCTGGGTGATTCTGCTGCGTCTTTTGATCGCCGGCCTGGTCATCCTCGCGCTGGCCGGGCCGCTGATCAACCCGCGGGAGGAGTTCGCCGGCGACGGCCCGGTGCTGATCGTTGTCGACGACGGCTGGCAGGCGGCAAGCCGCTGGGCCGACCGGCGCGCCAGTCTGGACGCGCTTTTGCTCAAGGCTGACCGGGAGGGCCGTCCAGCGATCCTCCTGACCACCACACCGCCGACGGGCGGCTTTGGCGAACAGGTGCTCGCCGCGCTCCCCGGCGCCGAGCAGCCGGGCGCTATCCGTTCCCGCCTTGCCGGATTCGTGCCGCAGCCTTGGGCGCCCGATCACGCGGCGGCGGCCCGGCGCCTCGCGGCGGCGAGCGGTGAGGTGCCGACCCACGTGGTCTGGCTCTCCGACGGGCTTGTGCATCCGGGCACCGGTGCATTGGCCGAGGCCCTGTCACGGCTCGGACCGCTGGACATTGTGACCGACGAAGCCGCAAGGGGCCCTCTGGCCCTGTTGCCGCCGGACCTCGCCGGCCGCGACCTGACCGTGACCCTCGCCCGGGCGGCCACGCCGCAACCGCGCTTGGCTACGGTGGAGGCGGTCGGCAGCGCCGGCCGGCTGCTGGCTCATGCCGAGGCCGAATTCGGCGCCGATGAGGACTGGGCGACCGCCACACTCAAACTGCCGGCCAATCTGCGCAACCAGGTCCGGCGGCTGCGCATCCGCGGCGAGGCGAGCGCCGGGGCGATCTACCTCCTTGATGGCCGCGCCTCCCGCCCGTCGGTCGGGCTGATCGCACGCTCGGGCTTTACCGCCCGCCAGCCGCTGCAGTCGGCGTGGTTCTACTTAAAGCGCGCGCTGGAGCCCTATGCCCAGGTTTCCGAGGGCCAGGCCATCGAGCTGATGGACAGCGGCGTCTCCGTCCTGCTGGCCGCCGATGTCGGCCGTTTCGCCGCGCAGGAGGCCGGGCGGCTGACCACGTGGCTGGGCGAGGGCGGCGTCCTGATCCGCTTCGCCGGGCCGCGCATGGCGGAAGGCGCCGATGATTTCGTGCCCGTTGCGTTGCGCCAGGGCGGGCGGTCTTTCGGCGGCGCCATGTCGTGGGACGAGCCGCATCAGTTGATGCCCTTCGACGAGGTGAGTCCGTTTTTCGGCCTCGAGATCGCCGGGGACGTGACCGTGAAACAACAGCTTCTCGCCGCGCCTTCGATCGATCTCGCGGAGAAGACCTGGGCGCGGCTCGACGACGGTACGCCACTGGTAACCGCCGAGCGGCGCGGCCGCGGCTGGGTCGTGCTCGTCCACACAACGGCTGACGCGGAATGGTCGAGCCTCGCCTTGTCTGGGCTGTTCGTCGAAATGCTCCAGCGCGTCCTGATCCTGGCGTCTCCGCGTGGCGATCTGGACGCGCTGAGGGGAAACACGCTGCTGCGGCCGAATTTGCTGATGGACGGCTTCGGCAACCTCGGCGCCCCGGCGCTCGATTTTCAGTCCATCCGTTCCTCCGAACTGGCGGAATTGGCGGCGAGCGCCGGCCACCCGCCGGGCTTCTACGGCCCCGATACCGGCGCGCTCGCGCTCAACCTCGCCTCGGCCAACGGGCCGGTCACGCCGACTTATCGCTTCCGCGCCATCGAAGAGGCCGTGTCCGCGCCGGTCGCCCGCGGGTTCTTGGCCACGCGTGAGATCGATCTCGGCCCCAATCTGCTGATCGCGGCGATCCTGTTGTTCCTGGTGGACGGACTGGCCGCCCTTTATCTGCGGGGTATGCTGATCCGGCCGCACTGGCGGCCCGGCGCGGCGCTCGTGCCGTTGCTGGTGGCGGTCGCCTGGCCTGCGCCGGGGGAGGCGCAGGAGCTGGACCCGGACTTCGTGCTCAACGCCACGCGCGAGACCCGCATAGCCTATGTGGAGACCGGTAATGCCAGGATTGACGAACTCAGCCGGGCCGGGTTGACCACATTGGGCAATGTACTCCAGGTCCGCACGGCGGTGCGGCTCGCCGCGCCGGTAGCGGTCAATCCGTCGCGCGATCCGTTGGAGCTGTTCCCGCTGATCTACTGGCCGGTGCCGGCGGAAGCCGGCGCGCTCGACGAGGATGCCGTCGCCCGGCTCAGGCGGTATCTCCGCTTCGGCGGCATCGTGCTCTTCGACTCGGGCGTCGGCGAGACGGCAACGCGCACGGGCGGCATGGAGAACCCGCTGGCGCGCGCGGCGCTCCAGCGCCTGTTCGAGGATATCGATCCGCCGCCGCTCGTGCCCCTGGCGTCGGGTCATGTGCTGACCAACAGCTTCTATCTTCTGGACCGGTTCCCGGGCCGGCTGAGCGGCCGTCCGGTTTGGGTCGAGCAGGATACCGAGGGCGAGGAGGGCCGCGTCAGCCCGCTGATCATCGGCAGCCATGACTGGGCCGCCGCCTGGGCCATCGATGCCGCGGGCCAGCCGGTCGTGCGCAGCTTTGCCGGCGGCGAACGCCAGCGCGAATTCGCCTTCCGCTTCGGCGTCAATCTGGTGATGTACGCGCTCACCGGCACCTACAAGGCGGACCAGCTTCACGTGCCGGCGCTCTTGCAGCGCTTGGGCCAGTAGGCGGCGCCATGAATCTCGGGACCCTCGCCTTGTCGCCGTTCTTCTCCTGGCAGGTCACCGGTGCGCTCGTATTGGTTTGCGTGACCTTCGTAATCTATGCGCTGCTGATACGCGCCCGCGGCACGTGGCTCCGGCTCGCTTTTCTCACGCTTGCCATCGTGACCCTGCTCAATCCGCAATGGGTGCGCGAGGAGCGCGAAGGTCTCTCCGACGTCGCGCTCGTCGTCGTCGATGAGAGCCAGAGCCAGTCGCTCGGCGAACGCCGGGGCCAGGCTGAGGCGGCGCTATCGGAAATCGACGCCTTTGTCGCCGGCCAGCGCAATCTGGAGCTGGCGCTGCGCCGGGTTCCGCCGGCCCGGGGCGGCAGCGAGGGGACGCGCCTGATGGAGCCGTTGTCGCAGGCCCTGGCCGATATCCAGCCGGAACGCCTCGCCGGTGTGGTGGTGATCTCCGACGGGGTCATCCATGACCGCGCCGCCGGCGCCGGTCTCGGGGCGGTCGGCGCGCCGGTCCATGTGCTCCTGACCGGTAACCGGAACGTTATCGACCGCGAGCTGGTGGTCGAGCGCGTGCCCGAATTCGCCCTCGTCGATCGCCCGGTCCCGATCGAATTGCGGGTCGAGGACAATGGCGTCGGCGCGGCTTCGGGCCGCGCCCGGATCACGGTGCGGCAAGACGGCCGTACCGTCGTCGAGCAGGAGGTCTCGGTCGGCCGCAATGTATCGGTCTGGGTCACGCCTGAAAGGCGCGGTCCGATGCTGCTCGATGTCGAGGTCACGCCTCTGGAGGGCGAGGTCTCGGCGCTCAACAACCGGGCCATCCTCAACGTCAACGCCGTCCGCGACCGGCTGCGCGTGCTATTGATCTCGGGCGAGCCGCATCCCGGCGAACGGGTCTGGCGCGCCGCGCTCAAGGCGGACCCGGCCGTGGATCTGGTGCATTTTACCATCCTGAGGCTACCGACCAGCCGCGACCGCACGCCGGTCAATCAGCTCTCGTTGATCCCCTTCCCAACGGAGCAGCTGTTCGAAGAGCAGCTTCAGGACTTCGATCTGGTGGTCTTCGACCGCTACACCCTGCGCGGGGTCCTGCAGCTCAGATATCTTCGCAATCTGGCGCAGTATGTGGAGGAAGGCGGCGCGGTGCTGGTCTCCACCGGCCCGGAGTTTACCGGCCCGGCAAGCCTGTTCCACACGCCGATTGCCTCGGTGCTGCCGACCGCGCCGACCGGCGGGCTGGTCGAGCAGGGCTTCACGCCGGCGCTTTCCGCCGCCGGCCGGCGGCACCCGGTAACCAGTGATCTCGGCAACGGCGCGGAAGAGTGGGGGCGCTGGTTCCGGCTCGTGCCGGCGCGCACGCGCGGTGGCGACGTGCTTATGACCGGGCCGGCCAATCTCCCGCTCCTGGTGCTGTGGCGCGTCGGCGAGGGCCGCGTCGCGCAGCTTCTTTCCGACCAGATCTGGTTCTGGGCCCGCGGGCTCGAGGGTGGCGGGCCGCATGGCGAACTCTTGCGCCGCGCCGCGCACTGGCTGATGCAGGAGCCCGAGCTGGAAGAGGAAGCGCTACGCCTGACGGCGGACGGCGATACGTTGACCGTCTCCCGTCAGAGCATGGTCAGCGAGGGCGGCGTGGTCACGGTCACGGGCCCTGACGGCACCAAGCAGACCATCGCCTTGTCGCCCGCCGGCAATGGCCTCAGCCAGGCGACGCTCACCGTGGAGCAGGCCGGGCTCTACAGCGCCTCGGATGGCGAACGGATGGCGGTCGCGGGCGCCGGGGCGGTCAACGCGCTCGAGTTCCAGTCCCTGGTGCCGACCGACGCGCATCTTCGCCCGATTGCGGGGGCCAATGACGGAGGCGTCTTCTGGCTCGCCGACGGCATGCCGGCCTTGAGGCGCGTCAGTGCTTCGGCAAGTGGCGCCGGCGAAGGCTGGGCCGGGCTGCGCCGGCGCGACGCGTTCCGCACCCTGCGGCTGAGCCAGGTCCCGCTGCTGCCGCCGGCGCTCGTCCTCGCCCTGCTCGGCGTCCTGGCCGCGCTCGGCTGGTGGCGCGAGAGCCGGTGAGAAATCGAGCGGCCGTTCATGCTTCGACACGCTCAGCACGAACGGAATGAAACCCCGTTCGCCCTGAGCTCTTGTCCTCCGTAGCCTTGGCGAAGGAGGATGTCGAAGGGCCGAGCGTGGGGCGTATGCTGCCCTCACTTATCCGGAAAGCAGCGCCAATTGGCCAAGTGCAGCCTTACGAGCGTGTCGGGCGCGTAGCCGAGCTGGGTCGTCTCCCGCATATAGTAGATCTGAAAGCGGATCAGCTGGCGTTCGCCGCCATGGCCGTAGCGGTTCCATTTGCGGCAGAGATGCCGGGCGTAATTGAGCAGCTGGCTCTTGTAGCGGTCCTGCGGCAGGCGCGAGAAGTATTTCCGCATCCGGTAATCACCGTAATAGCTCACCACGTGCCCGGGCTTGTCGAAGCTGACCCGGCCCCGCCGGTCGGTGAAGAGCTCCACCTCCGTGCCGTCATCCAGCGCACCGGGGACGACATACCACCCGTCCGAACGCGCCGGGTGCGGCGCGAACATGTTCCAGGTCTGCGCCAGGCGCACGGTGTGGAATACCTTGGCCAGGACATCCGGCGCCTCGTAGCTCACCTTGGGCAGGGTCAGGACGTTCCAGTAGAACACGGTCAGCGTGAGCGCGGCGACGAGGGCGGTGGCGGGCCGCGACGCCTGCAGGCGGAGTTCGCGGACCGGCAGGGCGCGCGCGGTGATCCCGCCGAGCGTCAAGCGGTTGTTGCCGATAACGCGATAGAGCCTGTCGCAGACCGCCAACAGGGGTCGGAGATCGAGCAGGCGACCGATCGGCCAGAAGATCGGTGAGCGCCGGAGCACCAGGTTGACCGCCGACCATTTGGTCACGAGCCGGCCGTCGAAATCGCGTACCACCCAGCTTTCCTCGGCCTCGAACAGCGGCCGGATTTCTGGATCGTCCTGGGCCCTCAGGATCGGCGTCTCGGCCGGCAGGCAGAAGGTGCGCAGGATCAGGCAGACCTTGTAACAAAAGGTGCAGTCGCCGTCGTAGTAGATGGCGAGGCCGGTGCGCTCCTCGGTGTCGAGTCTTCGGGCCAGCCAGTCCCACACCGCGCCCGGCGTAAACAGCAGCAGCGAACAGATGCTGATCACCGGAAACAGGCCGATGAACAGGAACAGCGCAAATCCGATATGCATGGTGATCAAGAGGGCCTGCCCAGTAAGCCGGAGCGGCAGATGCAGCACCGGCGAGAACAGGAGGAGCGGTGTCAGAAGCTCCAGGAACCAGACATAGTAGGTGAGGCCGTGCAGGACGGCTTCGAATTGACGAAACCAGATGCCGGCGGTGGTGGCCAGACTATCCAGATGCAGGGCGTAGTAGACGGCGGTGCCGTCGGGCAGCCATTCGGGCGACGTCTTCAGCAAGGCGCCGAAGAAATAGACATAGCTCGCCTGCAGCAGGATGGCCGCCGTGGCGGCGGAGAAGTAGCCCGTGTCGCCGGCGCGCCTGTCGTGCTGCGACGAATCGAGCGCCGCGTCGACGGAGAAGCGCGCACCCAAGGGCAGGAAGATGCTCCAGAACAGGAGTATCAGAAGCAGCGTATCGCCGCCCTGTAGGAGGATCGGGTTGCGGTTCTGCAGGGAGAGCAGGAAGACCCAGCTGAGAACGGTCATCAGCCGCGTGCGCCAGCCGGCGATCAAGGCAACTGCGATCCCCCCGGCGATGAGGAGTAGGGCGGCCTGCACCCAGACCTGACCGCTCATCAGGTGAAAGGAGAGTCGTTCCGGGGCGAGCCAGTCGATGGCCTGGGCGCGGGTCATGACGCCGCGGTCGGTATAGAAGAACGGCAGATATTGGGCGCGGTTGATCAGATCCCATAGGATCGTCACGCCGAGCGCGATGCGGAACAGCGCCAGAGTGCGCAGGTCGATGCCGAAGATGCGTCGCATCCGCCAGAGGTAACACCAATCCGAGCGCGCCCGTCAATCGTGGGTCACAAAGGAGGTGAGGACGAACAGGGCCAGGTTGGAGAGGTGCGTGAGCGCGCTGGTCGCCAGCAGCATGCCGGCCACCGCGGCCTCGGGCAGGCCGACCGCCGAGGCGAGGCCAATCCCGGCGCCGAGGAACAGAAGGTCCTTGGCCGGCAGCACCGGTACCCGCGTAAGAACGATGTGGACGACGAGAAAGCCGAACCAGGTCTGAAGCGCCACGTCGGGCAGCACCAGATGCCACTGCAGGAGCTGCAAGAACTGGACGATGACGAACCGCGTGCCGTAGATGCCGACGACCGCGCGGGCCTCGGTGCCGGACAGCGTCAGGATGTTGCGTTTGAAGACGAGCGCGACCGGCCAAAGCAACGGCAGCAGCATGGCGCCGGCAGCGAGCGACAGCGCAGCGGTGTTGTCCAGGCGAAACAGCACGGCCGGCTGGCCGGTCGCCAGGTAGACCGCGATCAGAGCTGCGGCGAGCGCCGCCGATGTCGAGGTCGCCAGGATGTAATTATCCTTGACCGTCTCGAGCGCCGTGCGCAGCGGCAGCCCGAAGACCTTGCGCGCCCGGCCTGCCAGCATCAAATCGCCGGAAAAATCGAACAGCGCCGTGTTGAAGATGCGTTTGCGTACGAAGACCGGGAAGGCGCGCCAATACCGCCCGGCAGGCGCGAGCGTGGCCCAGCTCCTGCCGTAAGCCAGCCATTCCGAGGCGGGCACGGCCAGGAAGATCAGGACAAATAGCAGGTAAAAGGATGCGTCGCGCGGTACGTTGGCAGTGACCTCACTCCAGCCGAGCGCCGTCAAGCGGTCGAGCAGATAGGCTGCCACGGCGGCGAGAAACAGGAGCCGCAATACGATGCCCCAGCGCTGCGGCAAGGAGAACGGGAGCTGTGCCGCCCGCAGCATTAGCCCACAGGGCCCGCCGGCAGCGCGAGGGGCGCGGCGGGCGTCTCGAACAGTCTGGCGATTTCGAGATCGGCCTCGACCGGCCGGAAGAGCTGCGAGCAATTGGTCGGGTAGAAGGTCAACTCGCCCACCAGGATGGCCGTCTCCAGCACGTAGAGATCGACGCGGACGAAGGGAAACGGCGCCGAAAGCGCCCGGGCGATCGTGGCGATCTCGTCCAGCCGGTCGGCGAAGGGAAACGGCCGCCCGGCGTTCGGGCGGCGGAAGGCGAGCGCGAGACGCCGGCCGTCCATGTCGTAAAGATCGCGCCGGTGGCCTTGGTAACGCTGCCAGTCTACCTGCAGGAACCGCGGCTCGCCAGCAAAGCAGAAGACCTTGACGTCCTCCGGCGGGCCGCCCGCCGTCTCGAGCATACGCTCGACGATGAGCCGGGGCTTGAGCGTCTTATAGTTGGGCTCGCGCCCGAGATAGAAGAAGTTCTTGCCGAGCCAGAATTTGAGCATGCGGCGCTCGAACCGGCCCGGCTGCCGGTCGCGGAGAAACATCACGTCGGAATAGCTGTGCGCCGGTTTGACGACCGAGGGCAGCGGAAAACGGAAGCCGTCCACGGCCCTTTGGTCGTCGAGGAGCGCGAGGGTCTCGACCGTATGGCCCGGCCCGATCCGCTCCCGAACATACGACTTGAGCGCCTCCTTGTCGGTGACCCTGGCGATCTCCGGCGCCCGGGCGTCGGCCGATAGTTTGAACCGCATCAGATGTTCGGAATAGTGGCGCGGCATGGCGATATTGGCGAGGCGGCGATTCTGCCACATGTAAAGCGCTTGCGAGACCGCCAGGTTGGCCGGGCGGGTGTCGGGCAGGAGGCGCATCAGGCCATAGCCGAAGCGTTGCAACAGCCAGGCGAGATGCCGCCGGACGGCCTCCGACCGGGGCATCGGTTGTGAGCGGCACGTCAGGATCATGCTGTATGCGTAGCCTCGGACGGCCGTGGCGGGTTTTGCGGCGCAAAAGAACTTCAGCGGGCGATGAGGAGACGCATATACACCAAAATTTGTGTCATATGCGTGAAACCATGGCCAGATATTGTGCGGCCCCGTGGGAAGGGAATAAGCTAGGGGCAACACTTTTTGCGCTGCAGCACTTGCACTCCGGATACGAATCCGCCGCGCCGCGCCCCCGGCCGTCACGATCAGGGCGCGCAGGTTCATGGCCAAGCTTTTCTATAGCGTCTCCGGCGAAGGCCGCGGTCACGCGACGCGCGCCGCCACCATGATCGAAGAGCTGCGCAACGACCACGAGATCGTCGTCTATGCGCCCGATCTCGGCTACGAGCTTCTGCGCACGATTTACGGCGGTTCGGAGATCGAGGTCCGGCGGGTCCCTGGCGTTCCGCATGTCTATACCCGATGCAACCGCATGGCGCCGATGCGCACCGGCTGGAATATCCTGAAGAGCTACATGCGCTCCCCGATCACCGTGCGGCGCTTCGAAAAACACTTCGAACGCGCCGCGCCGGACCTGGTGATCACCGATTTCGAGCCGGTGCTGCCGCGCGCCGCCAAACGCTGCGGGGTGCCCTTCGTCAGCCTGACGCACCAGCATTTTCTCAAGGTTTCGGACTTGTCGGCGCTGCCGGCCAGCTTGCAGCGCTATGCCTGGCTGTGCAGCAAGTTGGTCGATCTCTGCTATCAGGGGCAGGCCGATACGATCGTCTCGTCCTTTTATTTCCCGCCCCTGAAGCCGCGCTGGCGGGACGTCACCCAAGTCGGCGTCCTGCTCAGGCCGGAGATCCTGAATGCCCGGCCGGAGGTCGGCGACCATCTGGTCGTTTATCTCAGGCGCTTTGCCTCGCCGGAAGTGATGCACGCGATTGAGGTCTCGGGCCGCGAGGCGCATGTCTATGGCCTCGGGGCCCAGCCTAGCCGGGGCCGGCTCCGGTTCCACGCGGTCGATCCCGATCGCTTCGTGGAGCATCTGGCAACCTGCAAGGCGCTGGTGTCGACCGCCGGCAATCAGCTCGTCGGCGAGGCGCTCTATCTCGGCAAGCCCGTGCTGGCGTTCCCGGAGCCGGGCCAGAAGGAACAATACATCAACGGCCACTACCTCCAGGCGTCCGGCGCCGGCAGCGTCTGCGAGATGGATCAGGTAATGCCGGCGACGGTCCTGAATTTCCTCAAAAACTGGGAGGCCTTCCGGTCGAAGATCGACCGCAGCCGGCTCTGCGGCAATCAGGCGGCGCTCAACGCCATCCGCAGGAATATCCCGCAAGGCCTGTCCATGCCGGCACCGGCCATATCGATACCACCGCGCGAGCGCGTCGCAGCCTAGGCCCCTTCGGCCGAGCAGATCCAGGTCTTGAGGCGTAGCCGTTCGCGGTGGCGCGGCAGATAGTCGGGCAGGCTGGTTTCCTTGACGAACCAGAGCTCGAAATCGACCAGCTCGCGCCCCCGACCATAGCCGTCTTCGTTCCATTTGCGGCACAGATGGCGGGCGTAGTTGCCGAGCTGGCTGCGGTAGCGGTCGAGCCAGATACGCGAGAAATACTTGCGCACGCGGTAGTCGCCATAAGTGTCGTACACGCTCTCCGGCTTTTTGAAGTCTGGCTTGCCCGGCGTGCCGGTCCACAAATCAACAGGCGAGCCATCGTCGAGCCGGCCGTGGATCACATACCAGCCGTCGGTGCGGGCGGGGCGGGGCGCAAACATGTCCCACCGCTGATCGATCTTCAGCGCATAGAACAGCGTATCGGCCCAGCGCGGGGTGCTATAAGGCACGAAGGCGAGGTGTTGCAGGTTCCACAGAAACACCAGCACCGTCATCACCACGACAAACCCGGTTTCAACGGGATGCAGCCGGATCTTCTCCGGCCGGGCACGGGCGGGGAAGACGGCGGCGAGGCGCGCACCCATGCCGGCGAGCGCAGCGCCGAGCCGTTTGATCGTGCCCGTCCGCTTCTCGTGCCAATCCCAGACCGCCCCCGGCGTGAACAGCAACAGCGAGGAGATGCTGACGGCTGGGAACAGGCCGATAAAGAGGAACAGAGCGAAGCCGATATGCATGGTGATCAGGAGCACCTGCCCGATGAGCCGGAGCGGCAGATGCAGGATCGGCGAGAAGACGATCAGCGGTGCGACAAGCTCGAGCACCCACACATAGTGGGTCAATGCCTTTATTACGGCGCCGAACTGCCGCAGCCAGTGCCCCAGCGACGTGGCGTAAGTCTCCAGATGCAGCGCGTAATAGACCGCCGTGCCTTCGGTGATCCAGTCTGGCGAGCCCTTGAGCAGCGCACCGATGACGTACACATAGATGGCTTGCAGCAGGATGGCGACGGTGGCGGCGGAGAAATAGGCGTTCGATTGCGGGGTTTCCCTTGGCGGCGCGCGCGCCGCGTCGACGGAAAAGCGCTCGCCCAGCGGCAGGAAGATCGACCAGAAGAGCAGCAAGAGCAGTAGGATGTCTCCCGCCTGCTGCACGATCAGATTGCGGTTCTGCAGCGATAGCAGGAAGACCCAGCTCAAGACCGTCATCAGCCCGGTGCGGTAGCCGATTGTGAACAGCGCCGCGATGACGCCGGCAATCACGAAGAGCAGGACCTGGAACCAGGTTGCGCCGCTCAATAAGTGGAACGACAGTCGGATCGAGCCGAGCCAGGCCCGCGCCTCCTCGGTCGTCATTACGCCATGATCGGTATAGAAGAACGTCAGATATTGCGCGCGGTTGACCAGGTCGGCGATGATCACGAGTCCGAGCACGATCCGGAACAGGCCCAGAGTCCTGAGATCGATTCCGAAAATCGTTCTTACCCCCGTAATCATGGCGCGGGAATCTGCGTCCCGGCCCAATCCGGCGCAAGTTACAGTTTTATGTCAGTCGCCGAATGCGCCATCTTGCCGGCGTCGCGCAGGAACTCGACAAAGAACGAGACTTTGCCGAGCGGGGTGACGCGGTGCGGCACGGTCGGTGCCACGATGCCCGGCTGGTCGGGGCTCAGCAAAAAGCTGCCCTCGGCGGGAATCTCGTAAAGCAGCGTGCCGTCCTCGACGACGATTCTGCCCCAAACCCCGGGTTTGGTGGTGTGGTCGGTGAGCAGGCCTTGAGGCACGGTCTTTTCGGTGAAGACCGGTGTCGTCTTGTAGACTGCAAGGCCTGACGGAAGTTTCTTCATTATGAATGTCCAGTTATCGGCTTGCACTGTCGGGAATTTGACAGCGCTGGTCATCTCAAGGCGCCTATCTGGGGATTGCCCGCAACCGGTTTCAAGGGAGGCCCACTGCGACGAAACAGCGCAGCCTGCAGACTCTCCGACATACGGTTGGCACGCAGCATGAAGGCGGCGGCGATGTCCGGCTCGAACAGGTCGTTCAGGGTCGATTCGAACAGCGCCAGCCAGCGGGCAAACATCCAGGGCCGGATGCCCGGAACCATGGCATGGACGACGGCCGGCCGGCCCTTGTAGCGGCCGGAGGTCAGCATGACCGACGACCAAAACGCCTTCATGCGCTCCAGATGCGGCGGCCAGTCGGAAATCCTCTCGGCAAAGACCGGCCCGATTATCGCATCGCTGCGCACCCGGGCATAAAACCGGTCGACCAATTCGCTGATCATCTCTTCGGTGATGCGCGGCTCGATCATGGTTCTCTCCTTAAGAAGTATTCAAAGTACATGTTATAGCGGGCTTGCCAAAAATCAATATATAAAATACATGTTAATGTCGCTGACTTCTTAAGACGTCATTCCCGCGAAAGCGGGAATCCACATCGAAGCCGGTCTGGATGCCCGTTTTCACGGGCATGACAGCGTGAGCCGGGGAGCTTTCTGGACGGAGCTATGCGACTGACCCGCTACACCGACTATTCGCTCAGGCTGCTGATGTATCTGGCGCTGAAGCCCGACGAGCTCTGCACGATCAAGGAAATCGCCGGGCATTATCGGATTTCGGAAAACCATCTCATGAAAATCGCCCATCAACTCGGCGTGGCGGGCGATATCGAGACCGTGCGCGGCCGCGGCGGCGGATTGCGCCTGGCGCGGCCGGCGGACGCCATCAATGTCGGCGCCGTCGCCCGTCGGGCCGAGCAGGATTCGGCTCTGGTCGAATGCTTCAGGCCCGAGGCCAATCTTTGCGTCTTGACGCCGGCCTGTGTGTTGAAAGGCGTGCTCGGCAAAGCCGAGGAGCGCTTCTACGAAGAGCTCGACGCGGTGACCCTGGCCGATCTGGTCAAGCCGCAGCAACGTCTCAAGAAGGCGCTGGCGCTTCCGACAGGCTAGCCTTCAAGAAAAAGGCCGCGGGGCGGGTGCCCCACGGCCTTCTTTTTCGGTTTTGTGGGCCGGGCCGATTAAAAGCCCATGTCGCCCATGCCGCCGCCCGGAGGCATGCCGGGCATCGGCTTGTCTTCTTCGGGCATCTCGGCGACCAGCGCCTCGGTGGTGATCAGAAGACCGGCCACCGACGCCGCA
>JAKSBY010000761.1 GCA_022360855.1 Sphingomonadales bacterium
CAAGGCGGGCGGCAAAGGCTACCAGACCCGCATCAATGCCGTATTGGAGAGTTACGTAAAGGCAAAGACATCTCGCTGACGGCGGAAACCCACCGCCCTACTCCGCGGCGACCTCGCGGATCACCGGGACCGGTTCGGCGACGGGGTTGATTTTATTGATCTGGCGGATCTTGGTCAGCATGGCCGGGCTCAGCCGGTGGCCGGAGGAGAGCACGAGGCTGCCGTCGCTGCACATGATATCGGCGTCCAGCCGGTCGTCCGGCCGCAGGAGATAGACCGGCACTTCAAGGCGCTCGAGCTTCGGCGCCTCTTCCGCTTCGTTATCCTCGGCCGCGAGCAGGCAGTCCCGCGCCGCCACCAGGATCTCCGGGTCATGGAGCCGGCGTTCCGCCTCCAAGGCGGCGAAGGCGGCGGCGCCCGGCTCATCGCCGCCGGACGCTGCGGCCAGGTCGGCCAGAATCCTGAGCACGCGCGCGTTTTTGGGGATCGCCTCGCCTGATGTTTCATCGTCGGGGAAGCCGCTGCCGTCAAATCCCTTGGATTGATAGCGGACCGCCGTCGCGATGGGCTCCATGCGCGGGATATTCGCGATCAGGTCGTGCGCTACCTGCGGTGTCTGCGCGACCATGGCCCGTTCGTCCTCGGTGAGATCGGCGCCGGCATCCAGCTTGGCGGTCAGCGCCGCGGGCAGGGTGATCCTGCCGATGCTGGAGAGCATAATGGTCATGTCCAGCGCCCAGCCGTCTTCCCAATTCATGTGATCCGCCAGACGGCGGCCCCACTCGCGCAGGCGGGATGTCTGGGCAAAGGTCTCCGGATCGCGCAGGGTCAAAACGTCGACGAGCACCTTGACGCTGCCGGCCAGCGTCTTCTCCAGGAGCTCGCGCTCGCCGGTAATCAGCCGGTGCTGCGCCAGCGCCGCGTCGATGGCCGCGCTCAGCTGGTCTGGCGAACAGGGCTTGTTGAGGAAGCGAAAGATGTGCCCCTCGTTGATGGCCTCGACGGCGGTCTGCTGGTCCGCATTGCCGGTCAGCATGATGCGGATCGCGTCGGGCGCACGGTTCCGGACCTCGCTGAGAAAGGTCACACCGTCCATCTCCGGCATCTTCTGATCGCTGACCACCACCGCAAAGGGCCCCTCCCCGGCCAGGGAATCGAGGCCCTCTTTCGGGCCCTCCGCCGTCACAAGATCGAACTTCTTATAGAGCCGGCGGCGGAAGGCATTGAGGATGCCGGGATCGTCGTCGACAAAGAGCACCCGGCCGGTCACGTCATGTCGCTCCAGGAATCGAGGCCGACCGAGGCAGAGTCCATCATCGACGACGCCTCGCTGACATGCCTCTCGGGCCCGCGATCCGGTTCCGCCGCGCCCTGATCGTCAGTCGCGGACGCGGACAGGGCCGCCGTGATCTCTTCCGGGAGTCCCCAGAGTCCGGCAAGAAACGCACTCATGGCGGCGGACAGAACACCGAAGCGGCGCTCTTCCGCGCGCGCCAGGTCGGTGCCGTCACGCGCCGCCTCGGCGAGCATGTCCGCATAGTCCTCGGGCCACTCCAAACACAGGATCAGCCGGCCAACGTCTTTCAGGAGCGCGGCCGTGCCGGCTATGGCGATGTCATCATCGACGCAGCCGACGGCGCAGGCATCGGCGGCCGCGCCCTCGGATGCGTCGATGCTGCGGCTCCAAATCTCCAGGTAGGCCGCCTCCCCAGGCAGGCCCTCAAGCGGCTTGGCGAAATCGTGGTCTTTGATGAGCGGCTCGATGGTCTCAAGCCCCATGATCTCCACCGCGCGCGCCGGCGAAAAGACGCCCTGGCCGATGCCGAAGTAAGCCGTGTTGGCGAGCTGCAGAATCTTGGCCGCGAGCCCCACATCTTTAGCGAAGATCTCGGCGATCCGGTCCAGCGAGACCGCCGGGGTGTCGAGCGCCTGGCGAAGGCTGTCGGCAACCCCGGTCGGCGTCGGCAAAGCACCGAGCTTGGTGACCGCGGTCCGGCATTCCCGGACAGGGATTTTATCCGCGAGTTCGGTCGTTCGGCGCACCGTATCGATCAATTGCTCGAGATTGCAGGGCTTGGGAAGGAACTGGTGCGACAGACGCACCACGCGGGACGTGGCCTGCGCATCCGCTTCGCCGGAAAGGATCAGTCGGATGGTCCCGGGATAGAGCGGCACCGCGCGTTCCAGAAACATCGCGCCGTCCATCTCCGGCATGCGCATGTCGGTGACCAGAACGTCCACGGGCTTGCGCGACAGCAAATCCAATGCCGCCGCGCCGCTGTCGGCGAAATCCATCTCCCATTCGTTTCGCATGCCGTGCAGCATGCGCCTCAGCCCGCTCAGGATGTTGGGCTCATCGTCGACAAAGAGAATCCTGATCATCGCCCGGACACCCCTAAAGCCGCCGAGGCCGGGCGGGCCGCCTGATCGGAAACCGGCAGACGGACAAAGAATGTCGTTCCGACGCCGACCTTGGTTTCGAAGAAGATCTTGCCGTGGTGCAGATTGGTGACGATGCC
>JAKSBY010000491.1 GCA_022360855.1 Sphingomonadales bacterium
GGCGCCCCGGAAGCTGCTTCCGTTTACGTCGGAGGAGTATCGGGGGCGGCTGGGTAAGATCCGGGCCGCCATGGGGGAGAGGGATTTGGACCTGCTGTTCCTTTCCGACCCGTGCAACATCTTCTATGCGACCGGGTATGACGCCTGGTCGTTCTACGTGCCGCAATGCGTGCTGATCGGGAGGGATACGGATGAGCCGGTCTGGATCGGCCGCGCCATGGACGCCCAGGGGGCCCGGCTGACCAGCATCATGAGCGCACAGAATATCGTCGCCTATGGCGATGAATACGTGCAGTCCGCCATCCGCCATCCCATGACGGTCATGGCCGACGAGATCCGGCGGCGCTTCGGGCCGCGCCTTCGTATCGGGATCGAAAAGAACAGCTACTACATCGACATCCGCGCCTACGAGGCCATGCGGGTGGAGTTGCCATACTGCAAAATCACCGACGCCAGCCTGCTCGTGAACTGGGTCCGCGCCGTCAAGTCGCCGGCGGAGATCGCCTATATGCGCGACGCCGCGGTACTCGTGCAAAGCGCCATGGATACGGCCATCGAGAGGATCCGGCCCGGCGTGCGCGAATGCGACGTCGCCGGGGCCGTCTATCAAAAGCTGATGTCCGCCAGCCCGGATTTCGGCGGAACCTATGCGAGTACCCCGCCCCTCATGCCGACGGGCGAACGGCTCAACACGCCGCATCTGTCATGGACCTCGGAGACCTACAAGGCGAACACGCAGGTCAATCTGGAACTGGTTGCCTGCCGCAAGCGCTATCACACGCCGCTCGGCCGCTCGGTCTATCTCGGCCAGGCGCCGGACGGCCTGCGCAC
The DNA here is from genome assembly GCA_022360855.1 of Sphingomonadales bacterium. GTDB lineage: Bacteria > Pseudomonadota > Alphaproteobacteria > Sphingomonadales > JAKSBY01 > JAKSBY01. The sequence continues at coordinate 832 of JAKSBY010000491.1, forward strand.
CCTCGAAAACGCCATCGTCGAGGGCATCGATGCCGCGCTGGAGGCGGTGCGGCCGGGCATCAGGGCCGCCGACGTGGAAGCCGCCTGGCAGCAGGCCGCGGCCAAATACGACGTGCGCAAAAAGGCCCGATGCGGCTATTCCCTGGGCCTGGCCTACCCGCCCACCTTCGGAGAGCAGACCATCAGCCTCAGGCCCGAGGACGAAACCGTACTGGAGCCGGGCATGGCCTTCCACCTGATGCCCGCCTTCTGGCACGAGGGCAACAGCATCGTCATCACCGAACCCTTCCTCGTCACCAAAACCGGCGCAGAGACACTCTGCAAATACCCAAGAAAAATCTTCGAGATCACTTGAGGCGATTTGCGCCAGCGTCAAAGCAGTGATCGAGTCATTGCGAGGAGCGCAAGCGACGCGGCAATCCAGCAAGGTCAGCGTCTTACGCTCCCCTGGATTGCTTCGCTCCGCTCGCAATGACTCCGAATCAAATGACGCCAGCACTACCGGAGGTCCACATCCTCCGCCGGCAGGCCGGCCAGATGCTCCAGGAAGTAATCCCATAGCCGGAGCCGGTAATACGTCCCGGCCGCCGGGGAGAAGCCGCCGTGCCCCTCCCCCGGCAGGAGCGCCAGATCGACTTTCTTTCCCGCCTCCATGAACGCCCGCATCAGCCTGAGCGTATGGGCCAGATGCACATCGTCGTCCATGTCGCCATGCACCAAGAGCAGCCGGCCCTTCAGGCGGGACGCCAGCTCGGCGTTGGTCGCATAGCCGCCCGCGCCACCCGCCGGGCCGGACCTCGGGTGGCCGAAGTAGAACTCGCCCGAGTTCATTTCATAGATGTTGTTGTCATGGTTGCCGGCGCCGGACACGGCCACCTTGTAGAAATCCGGATAGGTCAGGAGGGCCGCCACACTCATGAAGCCACCGCCCGAATGGCCGAAAACGCCGACCCGCTCCAGGTCGAGAAACGTATAGGTCTCAGCGAGCCGCTCCAGCGCCGCCTTGTTGTCGGCCAAGGGATAATCCCGCATGTTGCCGAAGGCGCGGGGGTAGTCCTGATAGGCCCGGCCCCGGTTCGACGCGCCGCCGCGCTGGCCGACACTGACCACGACAAACCCCAGTTCCGCCAACGCCGCATTGGCGTGCCGGGGCACAAAACGGCCGAAGGGCGGCGGCTCGCCCTGCGGCCCAGGATAGACGTGGGAGATCACCGGATAGCGCCTCTCCGGGTCGAAATCCGTTGGCAACCACATCATGCCGAAAAGCGGCGTCGTACCGTCCGCCGCCATGACCTGGAAGCGCACCGGCGGCCGCCACCCGAGCGTATCGAGCCGCCCGACATCAAGGCTTCCCAGCTCCATCACCACCCGCCCCCCGGCATCCTTCAGCACCAGGCGGGGCGGTAAGTCGACGCGCGCGAATATATCGAGGAAATGCGCGCCGTCGGGCGCGAACAGGGCAGTGTGCCCCGCCGGCACGGTGTCCAGCCTCGTCACAACGCCGGTTCTCAGA
>JAKSBY010000534.1 GCA_022360855.1 Sphingomonadales bacterium
CACGAACGGGACTTCGAATTCCGTTCGCCCTGAGCTTGGTCGAAGGGTGAACGGTGGCGTCGCCCAAGACCCGGCCCTCCTCGCCTATGCCCGGGTGCTGGAGGCGGACGAGGCCACATTGGTCGTGGACGCGGATGAGGACGATCCGGTCTACCGCGGCCTGTGCGACGCTTACGACCGGGCGGAAGCGGCCTTTGCGGCGACCCGCGCGACGAGCCCCGAGGGCGTGCGCGCCAAGCTCGACCGCATCGCCTATCGCTGCCAGTGGGAGCCGGAGCGGGCCTTCCACGACTGTCCGCTGGTGCCCTCCATCGTCGACGACTTTCGGCACCTTATGGGTGCGCCGCGATAGCTCCTACCCCTCCACCGCCTCGACGTTGAGCACGGTGCCGTCGACGGCGGTGACGCGGACCGAGGTGCCGGCGCCGGTATCGGGGCCGTGGGCGATCCAGAGGCTGTCGCCGACCTTGACCTTGCCGACGCCGCCTTGAATCGGCTCGGCGACCTTGAGGACGCGGCCGACGAGCTGCTCGCCGCGGCGGTTCAGGGTCGTATCTTCGGTCTCGACCGGGTGGCGGCGCAGATAGTTGCGCCCGGCGATCACCGAGACGATGGCGAGCACGCTGAACACGGTGACCTGCAGCTCCCAGCCGAGCGCCGGGATCAGGAGCGCGATCACGCCGGTCAAGGCCGCGGCGATGGCGAGCCACAGAAAGACCACGCCCGGCAGCGCCATTTCCAGGACCAGCATGGCCAGCGCGGCGATGAACCAGGTCCAGTAGTTGAAGCTGAAATCGTCAAGCATGGTCTGGCTCCCGAGTTTGTTTCAGTCTATCGGCCCGAGGCCGTCATTGCGAGGCGAAGCCGAAGCAATCTCGAAGAGGCGAGCTCCGCCTCCCTCCGTCATGCCCGTGAAAACGGGCATCCAGCTTGGCCTCGACATGGATTCCCGCGTTCGCGGGAATGACGAGGCTAGGGGCCATGAGATCGCCGCGTCGCTGGCGCTCCTCGCGATGACGTGTGGGAAACCGGCCTGCGCACCTCACGAAACGCTCGGCACCGAGCGGCCTCCGCCGCCCGTGGGCGCGCCGCCGTCCGCGCTGTCGCGGCCGAGCTCTTTCACGAGTTCGGCGATGCCGCCGACCGAGCCGATGACGCTGGAGGCTTCCAGCGGCATGAAGATCAGCTTCTGGTTGGTCGACTGGGCGAACTGGCCGAGCGCGTCGACATAGCGCTGGGCGACGAAGTAGTTGATCGCCTGCCGGTCACCGCGCGCGATGGCTTCGGAGACCATGGTCGTTGCCTTTGCTTCCGCTTCCGCCTCGCGCTCGCGGGCCTCGGCGTCGCGGAACGCGGCCTCGCGGCGGCCTTCCGCCTCCAGGATGGCGGCCTTTTTCTCGCCCTCGGCGCGCAGGATCTCCGACTGCCGCGTGCCCTCCGCCTCCAGGATCACGGCGCGCTTGTCGCGCTCCGCCTTCATCTGCCGCGCCATGGCGTTGACGATATCGGTCGGCGGCTCGATATCCTTGATCTCGATCCGGGTCGCCTTGATGCCCCAGGGCGTGGTGGCATCGTCGACCACGGTCAACAGCCGCGCATTGATGGCGTCGCGCTGCGACAACAGCTCGTCCAGATCCATCGAGCCCATCACGGTCCGCAAGTTCGTCGTCGTCAGGTTGAGGATGGCGAGGTACATGTCGCGCACCTCATAGGCCGCCTTGGCCGAATCGAGCACCTGGAAGAACACGACCCCGTCGACGCGCACCATGGCGTTGTCCTTGGTGATCACCTCCTGGCCGGGGATGTCCATCACCTGCTCCTGCATGTTCATCCTGGCGCCGATGCGGTCGACATAGGGCACGATGATGTGGAAGCCGGGCTTCAGGACCTTGGTGAAGCGGCCGAAGCGCTCGACCGTGTATTCGTAGCCCTGGCGCACGGTCTTGACGCCAGCGAATAGCGTGACGATGGCAAGCAGCGCGAGAACGCCAACCAGAATTGCCGATGCGGTCATATAGGTACCCCCTTTTCGTTGTTTGGACGTGGCGCGGAATCTTGGGCCGAACGGCCCCTGACCCCCTATATATGGTGGCTGTTGGCCCCCGACTCAAGAAAAAGGCCGGCGAATGCGCCGGCCTTGTTCCGATTATCCATTTCGTTTCAAGGGCTTAGAGCTGCGACAGTGCATGCTCCGCGCTCGAGACCTGAAACGCCCCCGGCTCCTCCACATTGAGGTGGGTCACCGTGCCGTCGTCGACGATCAGGGAAAAGCGCTGGCCGCGCGTGCCCATGCCGAAGCCCGAGGCGTCGAAATCGAGCCCGAGCGCCTTGGAATAGGTGCCGTTGCCGTCGGCCAGCATCAGGACCTTGCCGCCGGCGCCCTGGTCGTCGCCCCAGGCGCCCATGACAAAGGCGTCGTTGACCGCCATGCAGGCGATGGTGTCGACCCCCTTGGCCTTGAGCGCGTCGGCGTTCTGGATAAAGCCCGGCAGGTGCTGCGCCGAGCAGGTCGGCGTAAACGCGCCGGGAACCGAAAACAGTACCACCTTCTTGCCGGAGAAAAGCGCGTC
>JAKSBY010000711.1 GCA_022360855.1 Sphingomonadales bacterium
CGGCGCCGCATAGGTGATGGCGACCACGTCGGCCAGGGGGATCAGCGTGACCGCGAAGAACCCGCCATAGAGCCCCATGACCGAGAAAAACCCGCGCAGCAGGTAAAGCGACGGCCGGGCGACCCGCAACATCCCCTTGCCGCCCCTGAGCAGCGTGGGCATGAGGCCAACGACCCCGAAGAGCGTGCGGTAGAAGATGATAAGCGCCGGATGAACGCTTTCGGAGGTATGGCGGATAACCGCCCACATCACCGTGAATACGATGCAGGAAACCAGCATGTAGACGACGGCTTGAGCCTGATCGGACAAGCCGCCGACGAGCGCGCGTGACATAGGGCCTCGGCAGGAGAGAAAGGTAAGCCCTTTTTACCTAAAGCCGTGAGCCGGATGGGTCAATGTTGGCGAAGGCGGCTTCGAAAGTGTCACACGCCACCGTCATAATTGGGATGCGTCATTGCGAGGAGCTTAAGCGACGCGGCAATCTCGATGCCGTCGTGCTCTGCCTCTTCCCGTCATGCCCGTGAAAACGGGCATCTAGCCTGTTTGCAGAGAGATTCCCGCTTGCGCGGGAATGACGACAATGGGCCACGAGATTGCTTCGTTCCGCTCGCAATGACGAGGCAGCCTGACAGCATCGTGCTTCAGCCCAGGCCCTCGGCCACCTCGAAGTCTGCCTCGGTTTTGTTTTGGACCTCGTCGAGGGTGATGTCGGGGGCGAGTTGGACGAGGGTCATGCCGTTTGCGTCGATGTCAAAGACGCCAAGATTGGTGATGACGCGGTCGACGACCTTCTGGCCGGTCAGGGGCAGCGAGCATTCATGGAGGAGCTTGGGATCGCCGGCCTTCGACGTGTGGTCCATGATCACCACCACGCGCTTGACGCCGGCCACGAGGTCCATGGCCCCGCCCATGCCCTTGACCATCTTGCCCGGGATCATCCAGTTGGCGAGGTCGCCGGTCTCCGCCACCTCCATGGCGCCGAGGATCGCGAGATCGATATGCCCGCCCCGGATCATGCCGAAGGAGTCGGCGGATGAGAAATAGCTCGTGCGGTTGAGCTCGGTGATGGTCTGCTTGCCGGCGTTGATCAGGTCCGCATCGACTTCGTCGTCATAGGGGAACGGGCCCATGCCGAGCATGCCGTTCTCCGACTGAAGCGTGACGTCCACGCCGTCCGGGATGTAGTTTGCCACCAGGGTCGGGATGCCGATCCCGAGATTGACGTAGAAACCGTCCTGCAATTCCTCGGCCGCGCGGGCGGCCATCTCAGGTCTGTCCCAAGGCATCAGGCGTTCTCCCTTTCCCGCACCGTGCGCTGTTCGATGCGCTTCTCGAACCGGTCACCCTTGATCAGGCGCTGGATGAAGATACCGGGGGTATGGATCTGGTCCGGGTCCAACGCGCCCTTCTCGACGATCTCCTCGACCTCGGCCACGGTCACCCGACCCGCTGTCGCCATCATCGGGTTAAAGTTTCGGGCCGTCTTGCGGTAGATCAGATTGCCCTCCGTATCCGCCTTCCAAGCCTTGACGATGGAAAGATCGGCGACAAGGCCGGTCTCCATGATATAGGTCTCGCCGCCGAACTCCTTATGCTCCTTGCCGTCTGCGATCACC
>JAKSBY010000203.1 GCA_022360855.1 Sphingomonadales bacterium
ACGGCGCGCTGAATGGCGGCTCTCAGGACGAAGCTCGGGCCGTCATCGCCGCCGAGGCTCAAATTGACAATATGCGCGCCATTGGCGATCGCGTGGTCGATGCCGGCGGCGGTATCCGAATCGAAAAAGCTGCATTCGTCGTCGACGCAGGTGGAGCCGTCGTCTGCGCGGATCGCCAGGACCTGGGCGTTGAAGGCGACGCCATGTGTGCCGACGTCGTTCTTGGTCGCGGCGACGACGCCGGCCACGTTGGTGCCGTGGCCGCCCGGATCGCCGTCTTCGGGCGAGCCGCCATTACGCCCGAGGATGTCGACGGAGGCGGGATGAATATTGGGCTCCAGGTCCAGGTGATCGGTATCGATACCGGAATCGATCACCGCAACGATCGCGCCTTCGCCGGTCAGCCCGTCCTCGTATGCGCCCAGCGCGTTGATGTTGCCGAGGCCGAAATTCTGCCGAAATTCGGCGGTGTTGAAGGGTGACGGCGGCTCGGGCGGAGGCGGCGGTGGCGGAGGAGGTGGCGGCGGCGCCTGAGGCACGAGAGCGACCGGCGGCGCGCTCCCGCCACCGCAGGCCGAAACCAGGCCCAGCAAGATGCCTGAAACAATAATACGACCGGTGCGGCCCAGGTTCATTGGCGCCTCCAAGCGGGATGATTGCACAATCTAAACGATTGCTTGGCAATCATTAATTCACAATTAGCGCATCGGGCCCGGCGTGCGTGCCGCCTGCTCGTCCAGATAGCGCCCGAACGCGGTATCGCACCGCGCCTGGGCGATCAGCAGGGCGATCAGCAGGGCGGTAAAGCCGATAATCTCGAACAAAAAATAATAGGCCGGGCTGCCGAGCAGGCAGGCGACGAAGATTCCCACCGTGCGGTAGTTGGCGGAGAGCATCGCCCAGCGGCGCAGAAGCGGCGCGAAACGGCGGCGGTATTCGGCCCGCACGTCTCCCTGGAGCTCGGCCGGCAGGGCGAAAAAGCGCGCCAGGTTCGCGGCATGGCGGTGTTCGCCCGCCAGCCTTTGGATCAATACATAGGGCCATTCCAGCCAGCCGGCCACGCGTTCCGCCGCCGGAGAGGGCGCCGCGCCGGGCGCCGCCCCTGGGCGCATCCACGCCATATAGCGCTCGCGCTGCCGCTCATAGATCGCCGCCTGCACCACGTGGCACGCACCGGCGACCGACGCGACCCAGCGCAGCCAGTCGCTGTGGTCGCCGAACGGGGTATAGGGGAAGTGCGACCAGTAATCCGCGATGGCCGCGAAGTTCAACGCCACGTAGATGGCAATATAGACGAGGTAGTCGCAGAGCCCGTCGATCACCTTGCCAAGTCTGGACGCCGTCCCGGTCAGCCGCGCCAGGCGGCCGTCGACGCCGTCGAGTATATGCCAGGCAAGCATCAGCGCGAAGGCCGTGCCGGCAAAGGCCGGGTCGCCGTAATTGAGGTAGAACAGCGCCGCCAGGAGGCCGCAGCCGAGCCCTGCCAGCGAGACCGTATTGGGGCTGATTCTCCGGCGTTGAAGACGCGGCAGGAGCCAGCTCCCGGCCGGATGGATCAGGAGCCGGTTGGTGACGTCCTCGATCTCCGGTGGCCGGCCGTTCCGGGTTTGCACTGCGGTCATCGCGCCGCCTGCCGCGCTTTGGTGAGCTGGAGCATCGCCGGAAGGATCGTTAAGGTGGTGACCAGGCAGATGGTGAAGCCGATCACCGCCAGCAGGCCGAGCGACCGCAACCCTGCCATGGCCGCCGACAGGAGCCCGGCAAAGCCGATCATGGTGGTGATTGTGGTGATCATGGCCGCGCGGCCCGTCGTGTTGAGGATCTGCACGACCGATTCCTCCGGCCGCTCCTTGAAACGATGGATGATATGAATGGCGTTATCGACGCCGATGCCGATGAGCGACGGCAGGATCGCGACGTTCATGATCGAAAGGCGGATTTCGAAGGCGCCCATGATGCCGATCAGGATGACCACGCCGACCACGGTGGGCGCCAGGACGGTGATCGTGTCCCAGAGGCTGCGAAACGCCAGGAACAGCACCAGAAATGTGGTCGCGGTGACCAGAAACACGGCGAGCGCGGTCTCGGCCTTCAGGAGCCTGAGCATATCGACGAAAACGAGCCCCTCCGCGGCTGGGTGGTAGGTCTTGCCCGCGACCGTGAATTCCCGGATGTCGTCCGAGAATTGCCTGGCTTTCGTGGCGCTGGAGAGCGAGACCGCGTTGAAAATGTACATGAGATAGCCGTCGGAGCCGTCTACCGGCGAATAGATGCGCCGGATGCCCTCGGGCAGCTCATCCAGGGTCATGGCGTCGGTCGCGAGATAATCGCGCCAGCCTTCCGGCGCGTCGCCCGGCTCCGGCCGGCCGTCGAACTCGGCGGCCAGCGTCTCGATATCGTCGAGGATCGCCAGCCGCTCCCGCTGCACCTCTTCGCGCGGCAGATAGGTGTAGATGCTCTCCACCTTGCGGATTGTCGGCGTCTCGGTATCCGCGGCGATATAGGCGGCGAAATAGTCCTCGATGGCCTTCACCTCCTCCAGCGTCTCGACATAGAGCACGGCGCGGTCCGAGCCGCCTTTGAACACGGTCCGGATGGCCCGGTTGGTCTCCTGATGCTCGGGCTTCTTCTCCGCCTCGAGATTCTTGAAATTGTCCTCGAAGGCCAGGCTCGGGGCGAAAACGAGCGCGGTCGCCAAGACGCTGCCGACCACTGCCAGAGTCGTAATGGGCCGCGGATACGCACCTGTGAGCACTCTGTGGCTTTTCGAACCGACGCGAAATCCGCGCACGAGGTTGAGCCTCTCACCCATGGCGATGAAGGCCGGAAACAGCGTGTACATGGCGATGAAGGCGAGCACGATGCCGGTGCCGGCGATGAAGCCGAATTCGTAGATCGCCCGGAAGTCGGTCAGGAGCAGCGCGTAGAAACCGGCCGTGGTCGTGATCGCGGCCAAGAGCGAGGCGCGGCCTGTGTGGCGCAGGATGGTCGCCAGGCCCTCTTCGACGCTGGCGCCGGCCCGCCGCGCCTCCAGATAGCGCGCCATATTATGGATGCCGAAATCGACGCCGAGACCGAACAGGATAAGGATCAGAAAGACCGTGATCAGGTTGAGCCCGCCGATGACCACTTGCGCGACCCCCATGGCCCAGAGAAGGCCGGTCGCCAGCGGCAGCAGGATGTAGACGACGGCGAGCGGGTTGCGGAAGAACACCATCAGCAGGATGGCGATCAGCGATCCCGACCATCCCGCGCTGGATTTCACGTCCGCGATCACCGCGTCGAACTGGGCGACGCGGTTCCGGATTCGCCCGCCGACGCCGACTTCGAGGCTCGGATGATAGCTCGCCGGCTCCAATGCCTCGGCAGCGGCCTGGAGGTCGTTGACGATGCGTCGCGAATTGCCGAGACCGGTGGAGTTGTCTCCGGGCCAGACGACGAGGATGGTGACTTTGCCGTCGGCGCTTTGGAACAGGCGCTCGGTCTTGGCCGTGTGCGGGCCCGCGCCCTCGTACTTCTCGACGATCTCCGAAACGCCGAGCGGCGGCGGCCGATCGAAGCTCGGCTCGCTTCTCAGCCGGATATTGACCGGGATGCCGTCGATCTCGCGAATCAGCGTCTGCTTTTCGTAGGCCGCGCGGTCCTGTACGCGGCGGCGGATTTCCTCGAGGTCTTCAGTCTCCACATAGAGCAGCTTATGCCGGTCGAAGACCGCGATATCCTCCGAATAGTTGGCCGCCGCGACCCAGTCGAGATCGGCGAGCACGCGGGCGCGGAGATCGCGGACGAAGGCGAGAGCCGCATCGGGCGCGTCGGAGCGGACGACGACCATGGCCGAGGCGAAGCTGCCCGCCTTTTTCAGGACCTGGTCGAGATTCTCGACGCTGGCGACGCCGTCCGGCATCAGTGCCTCCAGATTGGTCGAGATCTTCAGCCGGCTCGCGCGGTCGGCGGCCAGTGCGGCCAGCAGCAGCGCGATCAGTATGATCAGCCAGGCATAGCGGCGGATGATGTGCGCCGCGCGTAGGCTCCAATGATCGCTGTTGCCGAGTTCAACCGTCACGAATCGCCTGTCCTGAACCAGTATTCCCGCCTGGCTTAGCGAAACTACCCGGCCAATCCAAGCCCCGGCGCCTCCGCCTCGTCTCTCCGCCGCCGATGTTTTCCCTTGCGCTGGACACCGCGCTTCCGCAAATAGGCGGGCACCAGCCGACTTAGCCAGAGACCTTTCAGGCCCGATGATCTCGAAAGCCGCCATATTCGTCGACGCCCCGCGCGCCGATCAGGCCGATGCCCCGCGCGCACTCCTGCAGGTAGGCGGCTTGAGCCTGCTGGAACGGCAGCTCCGCCAGCTCAAGACCACCGGCATCGACGAGGTCTTGCTGATTTCCTCCGACTTCCCGGAGGCCGTTCAGGTCGCGGTACAGAAGTTTCGCCGGGTCCCGCCGGCAATCTCGGTTATCGACGGCCGGCTGCCGGTGCGTGGCGCCTGGCAGGCCGATGACATGCTTTTGCTTATCGAAGACGGCGTTTTGATCGATTCGCGCCTGATCGCAACAGTAATGAGCGCGGCGGAGGCGGGCGCGCCGCACGCGGCGTTTTATCCGCCGCGTTCGGTCGTTGTCGGCATCGGCGATGGCACGGCCGTGGAATGGGCCGACGAAGACAGGCTGTTCGCCTCTGTGGCGGCGGTTTCCGGCGCGGTGTTGACCGAGGCGAGCGATGTCGAAGATGGTTCGGCCCGCCTGAACGCCGCCCTTGACGGGCTTCGGGCCGCCGACGGGCAGGAAATCGCCATCGGCGAGATCGCGACCTATATGCCCGGCCTCAGGCGCGACCTGGAGATTCTCTGGCGTCCGGTCTCCAGCCAGACCGAATGCGCCAAGGCGACCGCCGTCCTGATCGGCCGCTCCCAGAAATCCGTGCTCGATTGGCCGGCCCGCTTCATCCACCCGCCTGTCGAGAATCTCCTGGTCCGGCTCGCGCTGCCGCTGCCGATCACACCCAACTTCGTGACTGGTGTCTCCACCCTGATCGGCCTCGGCATCGCCTATCTGTTTGCCTCGGGCCACATGCTCGCGGGCCTTGCGCTGGCGTTGACTATCGGGGCCTTGGACGGCGTCGACGGCAAGCTGGCGCGCGTCAAGCTGCTCACCAGCCGCATCGGCCAGCTCGAACACATTCTCGACAAAGTCGTTGAATACGGCTGGTATCTGGCGATTGCGTCCTATCTGGCGCAAGTGACGGGATCCCAGACTGCCTGGGCGCTATCGGCGGCGCTGATTTGCTTTTCCTGGGCCGAAGGGGTTCAGGGCGAGTTTTACCGCCGCCTGACCTTGCGGCAGCTGGACGATGCCGGGAATTTCGAGCGGACGTTTCGCCTCGTCGGTGCGCGGCGGAACACGATTGTCTGGGCGCTGATCCCCTTTGCCCTTTACGAGGTTTGGATGACGGGTCTTTGGTTTATGACAGCCTATACCGTGGTCACATTCTTCGTGGCGCAGTGGCGCTTTATCGTCCGGATTCGCGACTATCTTGCGGCGAACAGCCCGGCTGTTGCCGAGAATATTCAGTCCACGCGCTATTTCTGACGGGCGGCAAATTGCTGAAAGTTGTTATTTGCTAAGCCAGTATGGCGCGTTATTGTGAAGGCTTGTTCGTTTCCGGCGGGAACCTTCGCCAGGCAAAAATGAAACCGTTCAAACGGTTGGATCGTCAGCTCGTGTAATGGGAGCAGCGGACTTGCAAAATAAAATCAAGATCGCAATCGTCGGGGTTGGCAATTGCGCCAGCTCTCTGATTCAGGGCCTCTACTATTACCGCGAAAAACGCGATGGGACCGTCAACGGGTTGATGCATCCCGAGATCGGCGGCTATGCGCCGGGCGATATCGAGGTTGTTGCCGCCTATGACGTCGACGCCCGCAAGGTCGGCGCGGATGTGCACGACGCCATCTTTGCCAAGCCCAATTGCACCACGGTCTTTAACGGCGATCTGCTGAAAAGCGGCGTTGTCGTGCGCATGGGCCGGGTCGGCGACGGGCTCGCGCCGCATATGGCGGAGCAGCCCGAGGAGCGCAGCTTCGTCAAGGCGGAGTATCCGGAACCGTCGGCAGAGGAGGTGGTGGCGCATCTCAAGCAGAGCGGCGCGGAGATTCTCGTCAACTACCTTCCCGTCGGCAGCCAGCAGGCTACCGAGTTCTACGCCGAATGCGCGCTCAAGGCAGGCCTCGGCTTCGTCAACAACATCCCGGTCTTCATCGCCAGCGATTCCCGTTGGGCGGCGCGGTTTGCCGCCAAGAACCTGCCGATTGTGGGTGACGACATCAAATCGCAGCTCGGCGCGACCATCGTGCACCGGGTGCTGACCGATCTGTTCCACAAGCGTGGCGTCGGCCTGCGCCGGACCTATCAGCTCAATACCGGCGGCAACACGGACTTCCTCAACATGAAAAGCCCGGACCGGCTGGTCACCAAGCGCATCTCCAAGACCGAGGCGGTGCAGTCGGTCGCCGCCGACCGGCTCGACGATGAAAACATCCATGTCGGGCCGAGCGACTACGTAGCCTGGCAGGGCGACAACAAGGTCTGTTTTATCCGCATGGAGGGCGAGTTGTTCGGTGACGTGCCGATGAATCTGGAACTCAGGCTTTCGGTCGAGGATTCGCCCAATTCGGCGGGCGTTGCCATCGACACGATCCGCTGCTGCAAGCTTGCGCTCGACCGGGGCGAGGGCGGCGCGCTCGAGGCGCCGTCGGCTTATTTCTGTAAGCACCCGCCCGTGCAGTATACCGACGACGAGGCGTTCGAGTTGACCGAGGCCTTCATCAAGGGCGATCTGGTCTCGATGCCTGCGGCCTCGGCCGCCGAGTAGCTCCGTCCGATGGCGCCCTCGGCCTGTCTGATATTGGCCGCGGGGCGGGGCGAGAGGCTGTCGCCGCTGGGACCGGTCAAACCGCTCGTACCGCTTGAGGGCCGCCCCCTCATCGAACATGTGATGACCGCCGCATCGGAAGCCGGCGTCAGCCGGTTTCTCGTCGTGGTTGGGCATGAGGCGGATCGGGTGCGGGAAGCCGTGCGCGCGATTGCGGATTCCCACGGTGTTGCGGTCTCCTTTGCCGTCAATGCCCGGTTTAACGAGCCCAATGGCTGGTCCGTGCTGGCGGCGCGCGGCCGGCTGCCCGAGCCCTATTTCATGACCATGTGCGACCATGTCCTGGACTCGGCGCTGTATACGGCGCTGGCTGAAACGCCGCGCGCGGCGGGCGAGACCCTGCTCGGCGTTGACCGGCGGCTCGACAATCGCTTCATCGACCTGGACGACGTGACCCGCGTCGACGACGAAGACGGACGAATTCGCGATATCGGCAAGGGCCTGGCGCAGTATGGCGCCTATGATACCGGCCTGTTCCTGACGGATTCGGGGCTCTGCGATGCCATCGCAGCCAGCATGGCCGGGGACGGCGATGCCAGCATCTCCGGCGGGGTGCGGCGGCTGGCGCGCCAGCGCCGCGCCATCGCGGTCGACATCGGCGACGGCTTCTGGATCGACGTGGACGATCCGGCCGCCCACGCCAAGGCCGAGGCGCATCTAGCCGGCGGCCGGTGACCTTTGCCGGAGCGCCGCATAAAGCGCCCGATCTTCGGCGCTGATCCCGAGCGCGAAGACGGCCACGACAAACGAGACGGTCAGGATGGCGAGCCCGGCCAGCGCCGCCGGCCCCTGCCGCAGGTCGAAGCCCGTGAATTGACCGATCCCCAGAACGACCGCGCCGGCGACGAGCGCCGCGGCGAGCGGCTTGAGGAAGCGCGCGCGCAGGATCGGCTTGCCGGTGATATGCCGGCTCGCCATCAGCCTGAAAAAGCTCAGCACCGTGAAGCCGTAAAGCACCGCCAGCGCAGCGCCGACCGCGCCGAGCCC
>JAKSBY010000048.1 GCA_022360855.1 Sphingomonadales bacterium
AATGCGGGGGTCGGACTGAACGACAGGGCGAAGCTTCGGCCGACCGCCTGGAAGCCAGCCCGCAAGCTGGAACTGGCGCCGTCCGGCGACTGGCATGGGGCTGACGGCGGGCAGAAGGGGCGGTTCATCGGCCACCTCCTCGAGGGCTTGGCCGTCATGGAAGGCGATCGCGTGCGGGCAACCTTGATCGGGTCGCGCAATCAGGATTTCTCCGTATTGCAGACGGTCCCCAAGGGCGCGGTGGTCATCGGGCCCGCCACGGCGATCGAAACCAGGCGGCCCACCGACCGGAGCGGACCGGACCAGCGGATCGCCTATGAGGATATCGGCGGTCTGAAGCGGGAGCTGGGATCGATCCGCGAGATGATCGAAATGCCGCTGCGTTACCCGGAGATCTTCGAGCAGCTTGGCATCGATGCTCCCAAGGGTGTGCTGATGCATGGCCCTCCGGGCTGCGGGAAGACCCTGATTGCACGTGCGGTCGCCAACGAGACGGATGCCAGATTCTTCGTCCTCAGCGGCTCCGAGGTCATGCACAAATACTACGGCGAGAGCGAGGCGCATCTGCGCCAGGTCTTCGAGGCGGCGTCCGAGGCGCCCAGTATCATCTTCCTCGACGAGATCGATGCCATGGCGCCGAAACGCACCGCGCTCGGCGGCGAGCAGCAGGTCGAACGGCGCGTGGTGTCGCAACTGCTGACGCTGATGGATGGCCTCGAATCCCGCGGGCAGATTATCGTGATCGGCGCGACCAATCTGCCCGATGCGCTTGACCCTGCACTGCGCCGCCCCGGCCGGTTCGACCGGGAGATCGTTATCGGGGTGCCGGACCGGCCGGCGCGCGAGGAGATCCTGCAGGTTCACACACGGGGCATGCCGCTCGCCGATGACGTGGACCTGGCCCGGCTGGCGCAGGCCACGCACGGCTTTGTCGGCGCCGATCTGCATTCGTTGGCCCGGGAGGCGGCGATGGCGCGGCTGCGGCGGGTTTTTCCTGACATCGACTTTGAATCGGATCACATCCCCCTCGAAGTTCTGGACGGGCTGACCATCGGTATGATCGATTTCCAGAGCGCATTGGCCGTCGTGGAGCCATCCGCACTAAGGGAAGTATTCACGGAGGTGCCCGATGTGGGGTGGGATGCCGTCGGCGGTCTCGAAGAGGTCAAACGGCTTCTGGAAGAGACGGTCCGATGGCCGCTGATCCATCCCGATGTCTTCGCCAAGGCGGGCGTCTCTCCGTCCAAGGGGATTCTGCTCAACGGCCCTCCGGGCGTGGGCAAGACGCTGCTCGCCAAGGCGCTCGCCAACGAAAGCGGTGTCAACTTCATCTCCGTCAAGGGGCCGGCCCTGATGAGCCGTTGGATGGGCGAAACCGAGCGCGCCGTCCGGGAAGTCTTTCACAAGGCGAAGCTCGCGTCGCCCTGCATCATATTCCTCGACGAGCTCGACAGCATCGCGCCCCGTCGTGGAGGCGAGCACGGAAATCCGGCCACCGACCGGGTGATCGCGCAATTGCTGACCGAGATGGATGGCATAGAAGAACTGAAAGGTGTGATCGTTCTGGCCGCCACCAACCGCAGCGACCTCATCGACCCTGCGCTGCTACGGGCGGGGCGTTTCGACTATGTCGTCGATCTGCCACTGCCCGACGCTGACGCGCGCAGCCGGATCTTCGCCGTTCATACGAGCCTAAAGCCGCTTGCTCCGGACGTCGACCTCGGCGCTCTGGCCGGCGACGCGAGCAAGGGCTGGAGCGGTGCCGATATCGAGCTTCTGTGTCGGAAGGCGGCCACTGCCGCGATCCGCGAATTTGTTTCCCGCGCAGCCGGGGCTTCGAGCACTCTCGACCGCCTTGAAATCCGGCAGGACCACTTCGTAACGGCCTTGGATCAGCATGACCTCAGACCGTGAGACAGAACCGACACGTCGGCTTGTCCACATCCCGATCGTGCATAGCCAGGCCGACATGGGCTCGTCGTCCGAAGATGTCCGGGCTGCGTATATCGACCTGAAAGGCCCTGCGGCATGGGAAGCCAGCCGCCAGGCGATTGCTGATTTCTGGCATGATCTCGAAGCAGGGCTCCAGAGGCTGGAGCTCGATTTTGACCGGGTGAGGCTTTATCAGGACGGGCTTCCGGTATGCGGGCATGAATCCCGGATTGTTCGTGATCTCGCGCGGGCCGGCGGGGCCAACTACCGGATCCTGCTCGGTCTGATGTCACGCGGTGCGACCCTTGAAGGAACCGAAGATCCCGAGCTTCTGCTCAGGGAATACCAACTCATAAAAACCGGGTTTCTGGCTGAAGGCTTGGAAGCCGATTGGGACGCGTCGAACGTCGCGGCCAGTTTGCTCGAGCAGCGGGATCGATTCATCGCACGGCGCATCGACGCCACCTTGCAGCCGGGAGAGACCGGTATTCTGTTCCTCGGAGCCCTGCACCGCGCCGTGGATATGCTGCCGAAGAGCATCGAGGTGTGCGCGACGGAATCCTGACCGCCGCAATTGTCCCTCGGCGCTATCTCGATCCAAAACGGAGGCAGTTCCACTTTTCTCGGGCGGCCCCTCAAATAAACTAATCGGCAGAGACAACGGTCGGTTCCGCAGAGCGCGGATACCGGACGGTGGGGCGAGGGGCGTGTGAAAGTGGATTGTAAGTTGGCATATCTGTGTGTTTGGGTGCTTCTGACACCGGCGCCATCCCAGGAGGATCGGTGCTACGAGGCCTTTTCTTCCGAGGCCGAATGCGAAACCTACGTACCGCTTGTCGTTCCCTCGACGGCAAGTGCCAGCGCGTCCTGTGTGCCGCTGACCAAGAGCGCGGTTCCTTATCTGACGCGAGTCAGCCGAGAAGAACGGCAACTCCCCTCCAACTGGTGTTTGCATGCGTCACGTTTGCCGGCGGCAACGGGCAGATCGACGGCTCGGTAAGCCCCCGGGGGCGGCAAATGAAGGGGGAGTGGGGATGATTATTCGGCAATGGGCTCTGCTTTTCGCCGCAGTTTCTGTGGCCGTTCTCTTCCCTGCACCGACGGGCGTCTCAAGGCCGATCAACGATGCTGAATCCATGGATGCAGTCGCCCGGGCGGTCATCGAGACGACGCGGCTTCTGGAAGGTGGTCGCGCTCCTTCAGCGACCGATTAAAGGAGTTATGCCGATTCCCGTTTGGCGGCAGGCACAGTCGTTTGCGCGCCTGGGATCGGGTGGCCGACGAGGAAGCCTTGCACATAGTCGCAGCCATTCGCCGCCAGGAACTCCAACTGCTCGGGCTTCTCCACACCTTCCGCCACAACGGGAATGTCGAGTTGGTGCGCCATATCTATGATGGCCGGCACCAGCTTCTTTGCCTTCTCGGCTACCAGAAGGCCGGCAACGAACTCGCGATCGATCTTAAGTTCCGTAAATGGCAGGCGATAGAGTTCCGAAAGTGACGAATAGCCGAGGCCAAAATCGTCCATGGCGATTCCATAGCCCAGCAACCTGAGACGCATCAGCGTTCGCCAAACTCCGGTGCCTCTGCCCACATGCTCGGTCTCCGTCAACTCCAGGGTCAAACGGTTTGGAGATAGGCGATGACGGTTCAACCGCTGAGTGAGTTTGTCGGGCAAGGATATGTCGCGGAGCGTCGTTGCGGCAACGTTGATCGAAATGCGGCCTTGGAACCCAAGGCGGTTCCATTTCTGCAACCAAAACAACGATCTGTCGACGCACGCCCAGAACAGCCCGGCCGCGTAGTCCTGATCCGACAGAAGGTCGGGGGCGCAGGCCGGGCTTACGGTGCCGTATATCGGGTGGTGGATACGGGCCAGTGCCTCATATGCGATCACGCGCCTGTCGGCGGTGCGAATCTGTGGCTGAAAGAAAAAGTCGGCATTGTCGGCTGTTTCCCAGCGGCGCTCGGCAGCCGGCTGGGACATGTTCTGGAGACGAGCCGCGTTTCTCAGGATCCGCGAAAGCGCGTCCGCGGTTATCGGTTTGTGCAGCGTCCCGGCCAAGGCGAGCCCGGAGGCCCGGATGAACTGAGCGGTAGCGTCGGTGGTTCCACGGTCTGTGGACCCGACGAGGATGAGGCGGCATGTGCTCTGCGCGCGCGACAGCCGTTCGATCAGCTCGACAGCGTCGATCTGCGGAACGAGCGGATCCAGCGCGATGATATCCGGCAAATCACCAAGGATTTCGGCGATCGGGTCATCCGATGTCGGTAACAGTGTCGGGCTAAGTCTGAATTTGCTGCCAGAATGAGAAAGCAGGGAGCCCAGCTCGTCATCACACCCTATCAACAGGATTCTCTGCTTGGGCGTCTCCGGGAAAACCGAGACAAGGCCGGGTTCACTTACCCCTTCGTTTATGAGTGTTTCCGCTTTGTGCATACATCCAACTCCTGACGCAGCCCCCAATACTCAACGGGACAAGTTTAGCTGCGGTGCGGAGGCGGCCAATCGCAACTGCCTCCGTTTTGA
>JAKSBY010000140.1 GCA_022360855.1 Sphingomonadales bacterium
ACCTCGTCCCACACATTGTTGACGAAGAGCGCGAACTCCCACCGGTCGTTGCGCACGCCGAAGCGGATATTGCCGATGGTGTAGGCCGGCAGGCGCGGATCGAAGGTAAAGGTGTCCACGCTCGGCGCGCCGATGGGGATCCTGGTTAAATCAACCACTCCTAGATCCACATCGCCCGATTGAGTGAAGCGTGAACCCACATGAACCACGGTCCCGGTGATAAAGCCGTCAAAGCTGTTAGCCACGGGCCGCGTGTAGGTGCCGCTTGCCGCCATCTGGAAGCGGGGCACGGTCGGCAACCGGGCGCCGCTTGAGATGCCGGCGAGAATGCTGACGTTGCCGTCGTCATCGGTGGACGTCACGTCTGAACGGAATTCGGAGTCGATCAGGCTCGCCGAGACGGCAAAGTCGAAATTGTCGTTCACCCGCATGGTGAGTTCGGCTTCCACGCCAACGCTGCGTGCCTTCGGAACGTTAAAGATGATCCGCGACGAGCAGCTTCCAGCGGTCAAGGTCGTCTGCAGGTTCTTGATGTCGGCAAAGAAGGCGGCGACGTTGAAGGTGCCGCGGCCCCCGGCGAAGTTGGTCTTGGCGCCGACCTCGTAGTTCCACAGGGTCTCGTCGCCCCAGGCGTCGAAGCCGCCGAAGGTGACCAAATCCTCAGGCGTGCACAGTCGTTCGTTTAGCGGGTCGTTGATGCCGCCGAGGCGAAAGCCGCGCGATGCCTGGGCATTGATCCGCACGTTGTCGTTGACGTCGTAGCTGACGATGACCCTTGGCGAGACGCCGCTTGATGAGGTCGTACCCTCCAATCCGGGAGTCGTAAGCGCAAAGACGCCGTCGAAATTAAGGACGCGATCTTCCTGAAAATCGAACCAGCGAATTCCGGCTGTCACATTGAGCCGTTCGGTCAGATCGTAGCTGGCTTCGCCGAAGACCGAGACCTGTTCGAATTGGTAAGGAATCTGCGACACGAAGAGCTGGTCGGTCTCAGCAATAAAGCCCGCGGTCCATCCGTCGGGGAAGTTCAATGGGCCGCCTGGGTCTGGCGGAAACAGTGCGTTGAGTGTGTCATTAACGCCCGCTTCAAACCCAGGTACATTCAGCGTCTGGCTGTAGTCGCGATCGATATCGCTGTAGAACACACCCAGAACCCATTGGAACGGCCCGTCATCGTTTGATGCCACGCGTGCTTCCTGCGTGAACATCTGCACGTCGGTCGCGTCGTCAAGCGGAGCATCGAGCGTAAAAACATCCTCACCGAATGCGAAATCGAGAAAATCTGGGGCTGTAAACGCCCCGGGCTGGCCGGTAATGCTTCCCGCGAGCTGCGTTGTATCGCGAATCTGCAAGACCTCGCGATCGGTGTAGGAGGAAACTGCGGTGAAGGTGACGCCACCCATTTCCAGCTCGATGGTGGTATCGAACAAGAGGAAGTCATCGGTAAAGGTCTCTTCAAGCTGCGTGAACTGCTGACGCTCGCCGAGTGTGACCGCCGGGCGCGTCGTGGTGAACGGATTGGCCAGGATATTATAAACGTCCGTTCGGTTAAATCCGTCGATCTCGATATCCTGATAGACCACCCTGGGCGTGATCGTCAGACTTTCGGTCGGCTGTATCTGGACGGCGACGCGAAAGCCAAGCCGCTCGCCGTCGTTAATGTCTTCGATGATGGCGCCGCCCGGCTGAATCGCGTCGATGAAACCGTTGAGCGCCGAATAGAAGCCCACCGCACGGATCGCGAGCACGCCCTCGACAAGGGGCACGTTTACCATGGCGCGGATATCGCCGCCGAAGTCGCCGTCGTCCATCAGCCGGCCCGTGCCCTGTGCAGTGAATTCCATCTCTTCCAGATTGGGCTGATTGGTGATGTAGCGTACCGTACCGCCGATGGATCCTGAGCCGAACAGGGTGCCCTGTGGGCCGCGCAGAACCTCCACCCGGTTGAGGTCAAAGAGGTCCATGTCGGGAGTGAATAGCGACAGGGAAATCACCGATTCATCGAGATAGATGCCGACCTGCTCCTTCACACCGGGCTGATCCCGCACAATCTGGCCGGCGGCGACGCCGCGGATCGCCACCTGACTCTGGCCGGGGCCGAGATTCTGCACCGTGAACCCGGCCACGTTGTAAGAGAGCTCTTCCAGGTTTTGTGCGCCCGAGTTGCGGATTTTCTCCTCGGTCTGGGCGGCTAGCGAAAAGGGCACGTCCTGCAACAGCTCGCCGCGCTTTCGGGCGGTCACGAAGATCTGTTCGATGGCGCCGTCGGTGA
This sequence comes from Sphingomonadales bacterium, assembly GCA_022360855.1. Classification (GTDB taxonomy): domain Bacteria; phylum Pseudomonadota; class Alphaproteobacteria; order Sphingomonadales; family JAKSBY01; genus JAKSBY01. The sequence continues at coordinate 2,273 of JAKSBY010000140.1, forward strand.
TCTCGTCTGCATCCTGCGCCAGGGCGGCTGAAGCGGCCATGGTGAGCATCAGTGCGGTCAGGCTAACGGTTGAGGTGAGCGCAAGGGGCGATATGCATTGATAGATTGCAATAATGCGCGCGGATTCAACCATTTTCTCCCCCATTTCTCTTGTGTTTTCAAAAAATTTGTCACGAAACGGTATCAATGAAGCGTTCTACCTCCAAGAGAGAAACCCGCGCATTTTCGCGCGGCGTATCACAATTATGTTAACCATGTTGCCAATTTGACACGGCGGACGAGCGCCGGACCGCCAAAGCCGGTGTGGACAGCCGCCTCCGTCATAGTTATTTTGCGCCGCACCATGAGCGAGCGCGTCCTCATCATCGACTTCGGCAGCCAGGTCACCCAGCTCATCGCGCGGCGGGTGCGCGAAGCCGGGGTCTACTCGGAAATCGTCCCGTTCAACCGCGCCGACGAGGTGCTGGAAGGCTTCGCGCCCAGCGGCATCATCCTCTCCGGCGGGCCGGCCTCGGTCACCTATGAAGACACGCCGCGGGCGCCCGAGGCCGTCTTCACCATGGGCGTGCCGGTTCTCGGCATCTGCTACGGCCAACAGACCATGGTCGCCCAGCTCGGCGGCCGGGTCGCCAATTCCGACCATCAGGAGTTCGGCCGCGCCTTTGTCGACGTGACCGACGACTGCGGTCTTTTCGATGGCATCTGGGCGCGGGGCGACCGCGAGCAGGTGTGGATGAGCCATGGCGACCGGGTCGAGACCCTGCCCGAGGGCTTCCGCGCCGTGGCGACCAGCGATGGCGCCCCTTATGCGGCGATCGCCGACGACGCGCGGCACTTCTACGGCGTTCAGTTTCACCCGGAGGTGGTGCACACCCCGCACGGCGCGGCCTTGATCCGGCACTTTGTCATCGACATTGTGGGCTGCGCCGGCGACTGGACCATGGCCGCCTTCCGCGAGACCAAGATCGCCGAGATTCGTGAACAGGTCGGGTCGGGCAAGGTGATCTGCGGGCTCTCGGGCGGGGTCGATTCCTCGGTGGTGGCGGTGCTCCTGCACGAGGCCATCGCCGACCAGCTTACCTGCGTGTTCGTCGATCACGGGCTGTTGCGCGCCGGCGAGGCCGACGAGGTCGTCTCGCTGTTTCGCGGCCACTACAACATCCCGCTCATTCACCGCGACGCCGGGGACCTTTTCCTCGGCGCGCTCGAAGGCGTCAGCGATCCCGAACAAAAGCGCAAGATCATCGGCAAGACCTTCATCGACGTGTTCGAGGAGGAGGCGGCCAAGATCGGCGATGCCGGGTTCCTCGCCCAGGGCACCCTCTACCCAGACGTGATCGAGAGCGTGTCGTTCACCGGCGGCCCCTCGGTCACCATCAAGTCGCACCACAATGTCGGCGGCCTGCCGGAGCGCATGAATCTGAAACTCGTGGAGCCGCTGCGCGAGCTGTTCAAGGACGAGGTCCGCGCACTCGGCCGCGAGCTCGGCCTGCCGGAAAGCCTGGTCGGCCGCCACCCCTTTCCCGGGCCGGGTCTCGCGATCCGGATGCCGGGGGAGATCAGGCGCGAGAACTGCGACATCCTCCGCAAGGCCGACGCTATCTATCTGGAAGAAATCCGCGCCGCCGGGCTCTACGACTCGATCTGGCAGGCCTTCGCCGTGCTTCTGCCCGTCAAGACCGTCGGCGTCATGGGCGATGACAGGACCTACGACCACGTGCTAGCGTTGCGGGCGGTCACATCAACCGACGGGATGACAGCCTCCAGCTATCCGTTCGACCACGCCTTCCTGGACCGGGTCGCGACCCGCATCATAAACGAGGTTCGCGGCATCAACCGCGTGGTCTACGACGTAACCTCCAAACCCCCCGGCACCATCGAGTGGGAATGAGCCCGAGAGGAGCACGTGATGTCGACATCGATTGAAAACCCGAGCGCCGGAAAGGCGTCCAAGCCGATCACCGTGCCCGCGCTGGCGGCGCGAAAAGGCGGGGAGCCCATCGTCTGCCTGACCGCGTATACGGCGCCGATGGCGCGGCTCCTCGATCCGCATTGCGACTTGCTTCTGGTCGGCGATTCCATCGGCATGGTGCTCTACGGCTTCGACTCGACCCTGCCGGTGACCCTGGAGATGATGATCGCCCATGGCGCCGCCGTGGTACGCGGTGCCTCGCGTGCGCTCGTTGCCGTCGACCTGCCCTTCTCGAGCTACGAGGAAAGCCCGGAGCAGGCCTATCGGACGGCCTCGCGCGTGCTGCAGGAGACGGGTGCGGCCGCGGTCAAGCTGGAAGGCGGCCGGCCCATGGCGCCCACCATCCGCTTCCTGGCCGAGCGCGGCATCCCCGTGCTCGCCCATGTCGGCCTGACCCCGCAGACGGTTCACGCGCTCGGCGGCTTTGCCGCGCGGGGCCGCGACGAGAAGGACTGGCAGCCGATCATCGACGATGCCTTGGCGGTGGCGGAGGCTGGTGCTTTCGCTACCGTGGTCGAGGGCGTCGCCGAGCCCTTGGCGCGCAAGATCACCGAAGTGGCGCCAAACCCGATCATTGGCATCGGCGCCTCGCCCGCCTGCGACGGCCAGATCCTGGTCACCGAAGACATGCTCGGGCTGTTTCCGTGGAATCCGAAATTCGTCAAGCGCTACGCCGATCTCGGCGGCAATATCGAACGCGCGGTCGAAGACTACGCCGCCGAAGTCCGCGCCCGCACCTTCCCCGGCGAAAAACAGACCTACGCGATGAAGCGGAGCGGGCGGCAGAAGGCCTAGCTTGCGGCAATGGCCGGGTGCCAGACCGTGAGCGGGTAGACAGTCATAGTGAGATTGCATTTCAAGTAATAAACTCTCCTTTTCTTAA
>JAKSBY010000403.1 GCA_022360855.1 Sphingomonadales bacterium
CAGCCGAATCCCCATCGAACAGATCTACGTCCCCGGCAAGCTCAAACGCGCCCTGGACGCGGCGCGCGTCGAGACCATGGCCGAAGCCCTGATGGACGAGGGCCCGGTCAAGCCGATCCAGGTCCGCCAGGGCAAGGGACGCTATGTCTTGGTCCGGGGCCTCAACCGGCTCGAAGCCGCCAAGGCGCTCGGCGAAGACGTCATCGACGCCATGATCGTCCAGGCGCGCCGGTCGTAGGCAGGCGCGTTACCGCATCGCCGCGCCGGTCAGGACCCGGCAGTCCGAGCCCAGGCAGCCGGGCACGCTCTTGTAGTCCGCCTGGTCGAACCAGATGCGCAGCTTGCGGTTATTGGCCTTGGCGGCGATCAGGAGGTCGAGCATGGCCCGCGCCTTTGCCGCACCCGCCCGGCTCGGCAGATTCATCGCGTAATAGGGGATGTCGGCCGTATAGGCCTGATCCTTGATCACCGCGCATTTTACATGAAAGCGGTTACCGAGAACGGCGACTTCCGTAGCCGTGCAATTGCGCGCCTTGGCCTCGGCGGCCGAGGCGGCGACGAAGGCCGCGCCGGCAATGGCAAGCACCGAGCGCGAGAAGACGAGGGGAGGGGGCCATGGCAGATCTCCTGATGATGCGGATGAGGCTGCCGGCAGAGTGCCCTATGGCGCGGGGGTTTGTCTAATTTTGAAAGACTTCGGCGATACCTTCTTTGGCTCTCTTTGCGATGATTTCATATCCTTCTCTAAGAGGTGGCTGTTGAGTTCTTATCGTGAGTTGGGTGAAGTTTTGGAAAAGCGCTCTCACAAATTCTTCAAACTTGTGGTGTTTTGCCTCCGGGTCAATGATTCGCACCATTGCTTTTTTGCGACCCTGCGCCCAGCGATAAAGCAAAGCGTTGACGTGTTCATCCCGAAAGGAATAACCGACTACGATTAAGTTTTTTGCTCTTTTCAGAGAACGCTCAAATACGCTGAGAATGGGCAAAAATGGGCCTCTCGCAGTCAGCTTGTTACCTCCGCCGAACCGTATCAATGGAGGAGGAAGTCCGCTCTCTTTACCGTTGGATAAGGCAAACTCAATTTCCTCCGATGAACCCCTCCAATCAAGAGAGCCATGAAGTTTCAGTATTCGTTGGCCTTTAAAACTGCGCGGCCACGAAACCGTCTTTCTCTTGTTCCAGTTCTCCAGCCCATTTGAGTAGGGAATCGATGCCCTCCGACATGCAATCTCCAATGTTAGATCAAAATTCAGCGTGGCAATCACCCAAGCGTCCTCCGAACCCTTGACTATCAAGGGTCTCAGGTAGTCCACATCCTCGTCTAAAAATTCTAGAGAACTCTCCAGATATCCAAAAATGGGCTGGTAGACTCGCCAGTTCATAGATTCTGGGTTGCTGGATAACGGACTTGATCGAATCGCGTTGGCAGCTTGTTGCAGTCCGGAAGTGATTTCAAAGCTCGATAGACGTTCTCCTAAGCCCCTCCGAACGCCTGCGCTAATCGCTTGCGCAAGGCCTTCCTGAAATTTATGCGGATCATAGTCCCCATGCAGTCGTAGAATGGCTGGATCCCAAGAGTGAACAAAGGCCGATAATACTTGTCTATCCAAGCTGATCAGTTGCTCAATTGCGTCTAAGACCTCCTCGATATCAATCTGCTCAAAAGGCGACGATCCTGCTTTCGACTTCTTAAAAATCAACGCTCCCAGTACGTAGCCAAAGATCACCTTGAGGTCTCGGTGCTGGTCGGTTGCATCGATTCTGTTCCATATGGTTTCGGTCAGCGCTCGTGATAAAGGAATGCCAGCATCAGCCGAGGCGCCTGCTCCCAAAAGCACAACAGTATCGGTCATCTGTATCCCATTGGTTCTTTCCGAATCAGCTCACTCCTCTGCTTCGTGTGCAACCTTGGCAGCGGCTCCCATGGCTAGCTTGTTGAGCCAATCGAGCATGGCTTCTTGGCTGATGTACTCGCCGGTACGAAGATACCCCCGATAACGTCTGAGATCTTCAGCGGTATTATCGTCACCTTCTGGGCGGCTGTTTTTCATCAGCGGTTCCCCATGTTTCAAGCCATGCCCTTATCTCAGCGTGATCGATTGCGCGCCCTGCATCCAAATCAGCGAGGCCCTGATTGATGTGGGTCACCCACCAGTCGTCATTTTCGTGTTGTATCTTTGGAAACTGTGGTCTGTTTGCTATCTCTCACTCCGCCGCTTCCCGCGCCGCCTTGGCCCGCGACGTCTTACGTTCAAAATACGGCTTAAGATACTGCCCCGTATAGCTTTTCTTTGATTTTGCAATCTTCTCTGGTGGGCCTTGGGCGATGATTTTGCCGCCTTTGTCGCCGCCTTCGGGGCCGAGGTCCAGGATCCAGTCGGCGGTTTTGATGACTTCGAGATTGTGTTCGATGACGACGACGGTGTTGCCCTGGTCGACCAGGGCGTGGAGGACTTCCAGGAGCTTTTTGACGTCGTGGAAGTGGAGGCCCGTCGTCGGCTCGTCGAGGATGTAGAGGGTCTTGCCGGTGGAGCGTTTGGAGAGCTCCTTGGCGAGCTTGACGCGCTGCGCCTCGCCGCCGGACAGCGTGGTGGCCGACTGGCCGATATGGATATAGCCGAGGCCAACGCGCTGCAGCATGCGGAGCTTGTCGCGGACCGCGGGCACGGCGCGGAAGAACTCCTCGCCTTCCTCCACGGTCATGTCGAGCACGTCGGCGATGGACTTGCCCTTGAATTTGATCTCCAGGGTCTCGCGGTTGTAGCGCGCGCCGTGGCAGACGTCGCACTGCACATAGACGTCGGGCAGGAAGTGCATCTCGATCTTGATCATGCCGTCGCCCTGGCACGCCTCGCAGCGCCCGCCCTTGACGTTGAAGGAGAAGCGCCCGGGCTTGTAGCCGCGCGCCTTGGCCTCGGGCAGGCCGGCGAACCAGTCGCGGATGGGCGTGAACGCGCCTGTATAGGTGGCCGGGTTGGAGCGCGGCGTCCGCCCGATCGGGCTCTGGTCGATCTCGACGATCTTGTCGAGGAATTCCAGCCCCTCGATGGCGTCATGCGCGCCCGGGATGGTGCGCGACTTGTTGAGCTCGCGCGCGGCGGCCCTGTAGAGCGTGTCCATGGTCAGGGTCGATTTGCCCGAGCCGGAAACCCCGGTGACGCAGGTAAAGGTGCCCAAGGGGAAGGCGGCGTCGACCTTTTTCAGGTTGTTTTCCGCGGCACCGCGGACGGTGACGGCCTTGCCGTCATGCCCCGCCCGGCGCTCCGGCGGCGTCGCGATGGAGAGCGCACCGGTCAGATATTGGCCGGTCAGACTGGCCGGGCAGGCCATCACGTCTTCGGGCGCGCCTTGTGCGACGATCTCGCCGCCGTGGATGCCCGCGGCCGGGCCCATATCGACCACATGGTCCGCCTGGCGGATGGCGTCCTCGTCATGCTCGACGACGATCACGGTATTGCCGAGATCGCGCAGGTTCTTGAGCGTCTCGAGGAGCCGGTTGTTGTCCCGCTGATGCAGGCCGATGGAGGGCTCGTCGAGCACGTAGAGCACGCCGGTGAGCCCGGAGCCGATCTGCGAGGCGAGGCGGATGCGCTGCGATTCACCGCCCGACAAGGTGCCGGAGTTGCGGGAGAGCGTCAGATATTCAAGCCCGACATTGTTGAGGAAGCCCAAGCGCTCGATGATCTCCTTCAGCACCCGCTCGGCGATCTCCCGGTGCTTGTCTGAAAGCGCGCCGGGCAGGGCGGCGAACCAGTCATGCGCCGCGGCCACCGAAAGCTCGGCGATCTCGCCGACATGCTTGCCCGCGATCTTCACCGCCAGCGCCTGGCTCTTGAGCCGTGCGCCCTTGCAGGTCTCGCAGGTGGCAGACGACTGGTAGCGGCCGAGTTCCTCGCGCATCCAGGCGGAATCGGTCTCCTTCCAGCGTCGCTCGATATTGCCGATCACGCCCTCGAAGGGCTTCTTGACCTCATAGCGCCGGCGCCCGTCGTCATAGAGCATGGTGATGGCGGTCTCGCCGGTGCCGTAGAGCACGGCGTCCTGCGCCTCCTCGGCAAGCTCGGACCACGGCGCGGTGACGGAGAAGCCGAAATGCCGCGCCAGGCTCTCCAGGGTCTGCTGGTAGTAGGGCGCGGGGTTGGCCTGTTTCGACCACGGCGCCAGCGCGCCGCCTCTGAGGCTCTTGGACTTGTCCGGCACCACCAGGTCGGCATCGAAATAGAGCCGCGTGCCGAGCCCGTCGCAGGTCGGGCAGGCGCCGTAGGGGTTGTTGAAGGAGAACAGCCGGGGCTCGATCTCCTCGATGGTGAAGCCGGAAACCGGGCAGGCGAATTTGGCCGAGAACAGGATGCGGGCCTCGTCGGCATTCTCCGCTGCATCCGCCAGCTCGATCACGGCGAGCCCGTCGGCCAGCGCCAGCGCGGTCTCAAAGGAATCGGCGAGGCGCTGCTCCAGTCCCTCACGCACGGCAATGCGGTCCACCACCACGTCGATTTCGTGCTTGAACTTCTTGTCGAGCGCCGGCGCGTCTTCGATTTCGTAGAATGCGCCGTCCACCTTGACCCGCTGATAGCCGGCCTTCTGCAGCTCGGCGAATTCCTTGCGGTATTCCCCCTTGCGGCCGCGCACGATGGGCGCCATGAGATAGGCGCGCGTGCCCTCCGGCAACGCCATCACCCGGTCCACCATCTGGCTCACGGTCTGGCTCTCGATGGGCAGGCCCGTGGCCGGCGAGTAGGGGATCCCGATGCGCGCCCACAAGAGGCGCATATAGTCATAAATCTCGGTCACCGTGCCGACCGTGGAGCGCGGGTTTCGGCTCGTCGTTTTCTGCTCGATGGAGATGGCGGGCGAGAGCCCCTCGATATGCTCCACGTCGGGCTTTTGCATCAGCTCCAGGAACTGCCGCGCATAGGCCGAGAGCGATTCCACATAACGCCGCTGGCCTTCCGCATAGATCGTGTCGAAGGCGAGCGAGGACTTGCCCGAGCCCGACAGTCCGGTCATCACGATCAGCCGGTCGCGGGGCAGATCGAGATCGACATTCTTCAAATTGTGCTCGCGCGCGCCACGGATCGAGATGACCTTGGAGGAGGGCGGGGACGGGTCGGTCATTGCGGATGATAGCCTGGCTGGGAGCGCGGAAGATTGCTTATCACGTGTTGCAAAGGCGTGTCAGAGTCTCTAGAACATAACATGAACACAAAACAAGCGCCTCGGAAAAATGTGGAAAACGAAATACCGCGGCGCAAGGGGCCCCGGCTTTGACATAGGGTCCGGGATCGATCGCGGCGAATGGAGCGGGTTATGGCGGGAAGCGTCAACAAAGTCATCCTTGTCGGCAATCTGGGTCGGGATCCGGAGATCCGCCGGCTGAATTCCGGCGATCCGGTCGCCAATCTGCGCATGGCCACGACGGAGACCTGGCGCGACCGCCAGTCCGGCGAGCGCCGCGAGCGCACCGAGTGGCACAATGTGGTGATCTTCAACGAGAATCTCTGCCGGGTCGCGGAGCAATATCTGCACAAGGGCTCGAAGGTCTATATCGAGGGCCAGTTGCAGAC
>JAKSBY010000336.1 GCA_022360855.1 Sphingomonadales bacterium
CAGCTCCGCGCAGAAGCCGAATCCGCCTGGCCCGAAGAATGCTGCGGCCTGATCGTCGGCCGCAAAGGCCCTGACGGGACCGAAATCTCTTCTTTGGTGCCGACGGCCAACGTTGCCGGGGCGGATCGTCATGAGCATTTCGAGGTCGATCCGGCGGCCCATTTGCGGCTTCAGCGAAACTTGCGCGGCACTGAGGAGGCGGTGATCGGCGTTTATCATTCGCACCCCGCCGGCCCGGCGGTCCCCTCGGCGCATGATCTTGCCCGGGCCATCGAGCCCGGCTGGCTCTGGATCATCGTCGGACTCGCGAATGGGCGCACGGGCGAGATCAACGGGTTTGTCCACCGCGCCGGCGGCTTCGAACCGGTTGCGCTTGGAACAGGGGATTTAACCCTCTAAGGTAGCACCTAAAGCATGATGCGTTTAGGTTTACCCATGCTCCTTAATGTCACCCGCCGGCTTGACCGGCGGGTCCATGTGGGAACTGCCTCGGCTGCGCAAACATGGATTCGCCGGTCAAGCCGGCGAATGACAGAGAGGGGATGAATCGACCTAAACTCATTCCGCTCCAGCGGGAGGAGACTATGGCAGTTGGCACGGTCAAGTGGTTCAACCCACAGAAAGGGTATGGCTTCATCGTTCCGGATGAGGCGTCGAAGGACGTATTCGTTCACATCTCGGCGGTCAAGCAATCGGGGCTGGAAGTCCTCGACGAGGGGCAGCGGGTCGAATTCGAGCTTATTCAGCAGGGCGACGGCCGCACCAATGCGGGCAACATCTCGTTGATCGACTGATCAGCCCGCGAAGGCGAAAAAGGCGACGAGCAGGGCGATCGCGAAGCCGAGCGTGAGAATCAGCCTAGTGTGATCTCCTTTGCGCTTCTTGCCTCTCCTGGTCATTTCAGCCCCTGTCCGTGGCGTTCCTCAATTCGTCATGCCGGAAGCATGACACCACATGATCGTTCACCATACCAACTGCCTGCATAAATGCATAGCAGATGGTCGGGCCGCAGAATTTGAAGCCGCGCCGCTTGAGCTCCTTGCTCATGGCTTCGGAGGCCGGCGTCGAGGCGGGCACCTCGGAGAGTGACGCGAAGGCGTTGTGGACGACCCGGCCGTCGGTGAACTGCCAGATGAAGTCGGAAAAGCGTTCGCCCTTCTCCCGCATCTCCAGAAAGCGCTGCGCGCCCGTGATCGTCGCTTCGATCTTGCCGCGATGGCGGATGATGCCGGCGTCCCCGAGCAGGCCCTCGATCTTCTCCTCGCCGTAGCGGGCGATGATCGCGGGCTCGAAGCCGTCGAAGGCCGCGCGGAAATTCTCCCGCTTGCGCAGGATGGTGATCCAGGCAAGGCCGGCCTGGAAGCCGTCCAGGATCAGCTTTTCGAATAGTGCGCGGTCGTCATATTCGGGCACGCCCCATTCCAGGTCGTGGTAGGCCACGTAGAGCGGGTCGCTGCCCGGCCAGGCGCAGCGCTCATCAGCACGCGCTGCAACCTCGGCCTCTGTATACGTCGTCATCGGTCGAGCCAATCGGGGATGCGGGGCCTGACCCGTGCCTCCCCGCACTCGGCCCATTCGACGCCGTCCAAATCCTCCAGGCGAATGAGTGCCATGGCTTGGCCGTCGAAGCCGGATCGGATGGCGCCGATGGTCTTGCCGTCCACGGTGATCGCCGCGCCCGGTTCGGGCAGGGGGCCGGACACCTCCACCGGGATCAGTTTTTTGCGCACCTTGCCGCGGTGCTTCATGCGCGCCGTCAGCTCCTGGCCCACATAGCAGCCCTTGTGGAAGTCGACGCCGTTGAGCTCGTCCAGATCCGCTTCCAGGATCAGGGTACGCTCGACTTCGATGTCCCGGGGCCCGTCGGGCACGCCGAGCGAGAGCCGCAGCCGTTCGTAATCTTCGAACTCGCCGGTCGCCATGTCGGGCGCCGTGCCCGCCGGCAGAATCAGCCGGGCGCCGAGCGCGGCCATGCGCGGGTCCGTGAAGGCGATGCCGTCGCCCACGGCCTTCGCGTCTCCGGGTGAAGCGCCCGGGCCATCCGCCCAGCCGCCGAGCACCGCATAGACCTGAAGGTCGCCGGTTCGGTCGTCGATGCTCACGTCGCTGCGCAGCTTATACATGGTAAGGCGGCGAATCAGGTCGTCGACGCCGTCTGCCGCGCAGTCGAGAAGCAGCGCACCGTCGAACTCGATAATAAAGAAGTCGCGCAAATACTTGCCCTGCGGCGTGAGCAGCGCCGCATAGATGGCGCGGCTAAGTGTCGCCTTGTGGATGTCGTTGGTTATGAGACCTTGCAGGAAGGAACGCGCGTCGGGGCCGCCCACGGAAACGACGGTTCGGCCGGCAAGCAAATGGGCTTTTGGCGATGGCGTCATGGCCCTGACTTAAGTGTCGGCCGGGGTGGAATCAAGCGTCTTGTCTCCGCATCGGGCGGCGGCTAAGGCTCGGCACCCAGAGGGAGTAGTTTGAGGCCATGACAGGGACATTCGATCTCATCATTAAAGGCGCGGCCGTGACCACGCATCGGGTCTCCGAGGTGGCCGATGTGGGGGTGCGCGACGGCAAGACCGCGGCCATCGGCGACCTTTCCCAGGCCGATGCTGGCACCGTGATTCCGGCCAGGGGCCTGCACCTCCTGCCGGGGGGCATGGATACGCAGGTACACTTCCGCGAGCCGGGCGCGGAGCATAAGGAAGACCTGGAATCGGGCAGCCGCGCGGCGGTCGCCGGCGGCGTGACCGCGGTCTTCGAAATGCCCAACACCAACCCGAGCACGACCACCCCCGA
>JAKSBY010000623.1 GCA_022360855.1 Sphingomonadales bacterium
GTCGGCAAGATCATCCTGACGCCTGACAGCACGGAGGTGGGCCAATGACCGACCGGGACAGTATTCGCGCCGTTATCGACGGCATGTTCCAGGCCTTTCTGGCGCATGATCCGGCCGGGGTCGACGCGCCGCTGCACCCGGACTGCACCATCTGGGATCTGTTCGTGCCGGAACTGATCTACGGTGCCGAGCAGCGCGCCGCCTTTCACGAGGCCGACCGGGAGCAGTCCATGGCCCGCGGACCGCTGACCCTGGACATCGGCGATCCGGTGATCGACGTATGGGGCGACACGGGCCTGGCGCGCTACGTGCTGACCTTCGACTATCAGCCGCCCAACGCGATCGCCGGGCGCGTCAGGATTACCACCGTGCTGCGCCGGTCCGGCGAAAGCTGGCAGATCGTACACCACCACGAAGGCATGGAGCCGACCGGCGTACCCGCCGTCGGGTAGAGGGCGATGGTCGTGGTCTTGCTGTCTCGCTTGTCACCCCGGACTTGATCCGGGGTCCATGGGGCCACCGCTGCGCTGATGAAGGCGGCACCGGACCAAGGGGAGACATGGACCCCGGATCAAGTCCGGGGTGACGGCTGGTGTGAGTGGCGTGCCTGACAGCCTAACAACATACGGGGAGCGGTATCGACATGCCCATCGCGGCAACGGCGAGGCGGAGCTGGGAGGCGTTGCGGGGCAAGCCGCTGCGCATCACCGCGGCCGCGTTTCTGGCCTGGGCCCTGGCCAATATGGATCAGTCGCTGTTCGGCTATGCCGTACCGCAGTTGATGACCGATTTCGGCGTGGACCTGAACGCCATCGGTGTGATCATCTCGGCGTCATTCCTGTTCGCCATCCTCTCGGTCACCGTCATCGGTCTGTTGGCCGACCTGTGGGGGCGCAGGCTGATGCTCGCGCTGGCGCTCGGCATCTCCGCCGCGCTGGTCGGCCTGCAGGCGTTTGCCTCGTCGGTGACGGCGCTGGCGGTCTTGCGGGTGGTGGGCTTCGGCATCAGCGCGGGCCTGTCGCCGATAACCTCGGCGCTGGTGGCCGAATGCAGCCCACCCCGGCTGCGCGCCATGATGGTGGCGGTCCTCCAATGCGCCTATCCGTTCGGCTGGTTCGTGGCCTCCATCCTGGTGGTGCCGATCATGCCGGTGTTCGGCTGGCGCGGGCTGTTCCTCACTGCCTTCGCCGTGGTGCCCATGGCCTATATCCTGTACCGGATGATTCCGGACAACACGCATTATGACGGTGTGGTGCCGGTCAAGCTGACCCGGTCGCCTTTGCTGGAGCTGTTCGGCCCGGTCTACCGCCGGCGCGCGCTGCTCTGTGCCGCCGCCTTCGTCTGCTACGGCGGGGCCACGGCCGGGACCGTCTTTTACTTCCCCAAATTCTTCCAGGATGTACGTGGCTATACATCTGAGACCGCCGCGCTGCTGGTGGGCAGCGCCTATGCCGTGGCCATGATCGGCTATATCGGCGGCGCCATCGTCGGCAACTCCGTCGTGGGCCGCCGGCGCACCGTAGTGCTATGGTCGTGGCTCGGCGCGCTCGGTCTGCTGCTGACCGTCTGGCTGCCGCAGACGTTCTTGCAGGACGTTCTGGCCTTCGGCCTGACCACCATCTTCCTGTACGGCACCAGCTGCGTGCTGACCATCTATCTGGTCGGGCTGTTTCCCACCCAGCTGCGCGCCACGGGCGCCGCGGTCTGCGGCTCGGCCTCGCTCAGCGTGGGCTATTCCATCTTTCCGGTGCTCGTGTCTTCATCGGTGCTGGAAATCGGCTGGCAGTGGAGCTTTTCCATCATCATCGTGCCGGCGGTGATGGTCGCCGGCCTGCTGATCCTGGCCATCGGCGAGCTGCCGAGCGTCAGGGACGCGGAGTTGGCCCGCTCGCCGGCGTGACCGCCATGCGGGCGCGGTCGAGCGCGCCAGCCAGCCATTGCTCGTCATACAGCCAGGGCATGCGCCCGGCCTGCCGTTCCTCGAAAGCGGCGATCGCCGTCCCGTGAAGCTCGAGGATGGCCGCAGTTTCGTCCCATCCCTTGAGTAGGGCCGTCCGGGCGCCGGGATCGATGGAAAAGTTGATGGGTGCCAGATCGTCAGCGGCGATAGTGCAGCTCTCCAGGTCGACGGTGATCGGCCGCCCGGTCGCAGCATAGGACGAAAGCGCGTCATGCGCCGTGCCGTCCAGCGCGACGGGCAGCAGGCCGTTGCGCAGGCAGTTGGCCCGGAAGATCTCTCCGAAGCCGCGCGCGATGACACAGCGGATGCCATTGTCCACCAGCGCCCACGGCGCATGCTCCCGGCTCGACCCGCATCCGAAATTCGCCCCTGCGATGAGTATCCGGGCGGCCTGAAACGGCTCGCGGTTCAGCACGAAGTCGGGGTCCGGCGCGCCGTCCGGGCCGAGGCGCCGGTCGTAAAAAAGGCCCTCGGCGATTTGCTTGCGGTTGATGGCCAGCAGGAAGCGCGCCGGCAGGATGGCGTCGGTATCGATATCGTCCTCGATCAGCGGCGCGGCCGGGGAGGTCAGGCAGGTGAAGGGGGTAGTCGGCATCGAATTCTCTACTCAGTTCAGGGTCCGAACATCGACAATATGGCCCGATACGGCGGCCGCGGCGGCCATGGCCGGGCTCATCAGATGGGTCCGCGCGCCGGGGCCCTGGCGGCCCTCGAAATTGCGGTTGGACGTGGACGCGCAGCGCTCGCCGGGCGCCACCCGGTCGGGGTTCATGGCCACACACATGGAACAGCCCGGCTGGCGCCATTCGAAGCCGGCGTCGGAGAATACCCGCGCCAGGCCCTCCGCTTCCGCGGCGGCCCGCACCTGGCCCGAACCGGGGACCACGATCGCCGTCACATGATCCGCGACACGCCGGCCGGAGACGACCGCCGCCGCCGCTCTCAGGTCTTCCAGCCGGCCGTTGGTGCACGAACCGATAAAGACGCGATCAATCGGCAGACCCGACAGGGCCTGACCCGGCGCCAGCCCCATATAGTCCATGGACCGGCAGAGCTTGTCGCGGGCGGCCGGGTCGTCCGCCGCGCCGGGGTCGGGCACGCAGCCCGATACGGGTGCGGACTGCGACGGGTCGGTGCCCCAGCTCACATAGGGCTCGACCTCGGCAAGGTCGCAGGCGATGTCCCGGGCGAAGACGGCGTCGCCGTCGCTCGGCAGCGTGCGCCAATAGGCGACCGCCCGGTCCCATGCCGCGCCCTGGGGCGCATAGGGGCGGCCGGCCAGATAGGCGAAAGTGGTCTCGTCCGGCGCAATCAGCCCGACCCTGGCGCCGGCCTCGATGGCCATGTTGCACAGAGTCATGCGCGCCTCCATCGACAGTGCGGTGACCGGCGCGCCGGTGAATTCGATGGCGTGACCCGCGCCAAACGCAGCACCATGGCAAGCGATCAGGTGCAGGGCGACGTCCTTGGTCGTGACGCCGGGCCCGAGAGCGCCGGTGAGCGCGACGCGCATGGTGCGCGCCGGACGCTGACGCAGGCATTGGGTTGCCAACACGGTGCCGCATTCCGAGGATCCGATACCGAACGCCAGGGCGCCGAACGCACCGTGGGTGGAGGTGTGCGAATCGCCGCATACGAGGGTCAGTCCCGGCTGGGTGAAGCCGAGTTCCGGGCCGATCACATGCACGATCCCCTGCAGTGGCTCGTCAAGGTCGATGGCCGGCACGCCGAACCGCCGCACATTGTCGGCCAGCGCCCTCAATTGGTCGCGGGCGAGCGGATCGGCTATGGCAGCGCTGCGGTCCGTGGTGGGCACGGCATGATCGGCAACCGCCAGCGCGGCCAGCGGGCGCCGCACTTTCAGGCCGGCCGCGCCAAGCTGGCCGAAGGCGTGCGGACTGCTCACCTCATGGATGAGCTGACGGTCGATATAGAGCAGACAACTGCCGTCCTCCAGCTCGCGCACGACGTGGCTGGACCACAGCTTTTCATACAATGTTGGCATCGAAGGTCCTCAAACGGCTTGAGGAAGTGATTATCTTAGATTTGCCTATTTTTCAATATATGCAAATTTCATTGGATCATTATGGATATCCCAATACCCCCGGATTCAGGATGCCGTGGGGGTCGAGGTGGCTCTTGAGCGTGGCCAGAAGCGCATCGGCGGCCGCATCCAGCCGGCTGCGGAACGGGTAGAGCCGGCCGATCTGCAGATGCTGGGCGCCGCAGGAATCGAGCGCCCGGATCAGGTCGCAGCGTAGCCGGTCACCGGCTGCTTCGGCCGTCGGTCGCGTCGGCCGCGCGCGCAGGGTATCGGCCGTCTCGGCCGGCAGATAACGGCGGATCATGCGCGGCGGCCGGTCCGGCACGAACAGGCTGGGCTCGACCAGCAGCCGGTCGCGCCCGACCGCCATCGACGACAGCCCGCAGGTCAGGCCCTCCCGCTCCATCAATTGGCTGTGGTCGTGCAGGGTCTGCCGCACCGCCGCCATGGCCTCGCCATGGCGCGTCCGCGCTACGATGCCATGCACCGGCAGCCAGCGGGTGCCGCCCGGCCCAACCATCATGGCCGGCGCGGGGCAGGGGTTGTGGTACAGCTCGGCCACGAGGGCCGCCTCCGCTTCCCGCCCGCCATGCGCCGTGCAGTGTTCCAGGGCGGCCGCTCGCGTGGCCGGGTCGGTGGCGAACTCGATGCAAGCCGGCTGACTATCTTCATCGGGGAACGGAGAATGCAGCGCGATGATGTCTTCGCAGAGCCCGCCGGCAGCCAGCGCGGCAAGCGCCGCCTCCTGGCTTGGTGCGTCGTCGAAGGTGCAGGCGCCGAACGCGGCCGGGCCGCCGACCGGCGCGACGGGTAACGCCACCTTGGTCTTGATCCCGAAGGCACCGCAATCGCCCACGAACAGGCCCATGGGGTCCGGACCGAAGCGGCCGTGCGGCGTCTCGCGCCGCCCGTCCGTCAGGCTGCCCATGCGCAGGATCTCGCCCGTGCCGGTAGCTATCTCTAACCCGCGCAACTGATCGGCCAGGCTGCCATACCGCCCGGATCCGAGGCCGACCGCGTCGGTGGACGCGCTGCCGCCGACCGTGGCGAACAGGCCCGAGGCCGGTCCCCGGAAGCACAGGCGCAGGTTCCGGGCCGCGGCCCAGGCGTGAACCTCGGCCCAGGTGGCGCCGGCGCCGATCTCCAGCACATGCTCGTCGTCCGGCGCGAAGGCGATGGAGGCGAGGTGGCGCAGCTCGACCACCACATGGGCCCGATCGGCGATCACATAGCCGGCCGAATAGGTCAGCCCGCCGCCCCGCGCGACCACGGCGATGCCGCGCCGTGCCAACAGGGGTAAGGCCTCGGCCAGGCTGTCCACGGTTGCTGGCCTGATCACCGCCAGCGGCGCGCGGCCCCGATACGCGAGATCGTCGGCCAGGGCGGACAGCTCCTCGCCATCGCAACGCACGTCCATGTCCGCAGGCAAGGCCTCGAGGAGGTTGGTTGGCAGTTTGCGGAGTGTGCCCATCGCGCCTGGTCCTGTGCCGATTGGATCATTAGGGAATAATGATAATATATTCCTATAGGCAAATATATTTTGATTTTTTTGCTCAACGCCGGGACGCAGGTGGTGCTTCGGACCGCAGAGGGCCTCCCGCCCGCTTCAAATCTCGAAGAACAGTCGGCTGGCGGTGAGGACGAGGAAAATGCCGAAGACGACGCTGAGGCTGCGGCGTTCGAGCCGGTGGGCGGCGGCCGCGCCGAGCGGTGCGACCAGGAAGGACACCGGGGCGACGACGGCAAAGGCGATGAGATTGACGTAGCCGA
>JAKSBY010000078.1 GCA_022360855.1 Sphingomonadales bacterium
CCGGCCACGGCCATGGCCTTCAACAGCTCCCGCGACTGCGCGTCATGGGCGCTGGCGGCCAGCTCCGGGTTGAACGGCGTCGCATCGAAACCGACGGCCGCTAGCTTGCCGATGATGTCCTCGCCCGAGATCCCTTCGGGCCGCCAGCGCGCCAGCACGCGCCGGGTCGAAAGGTTCGTGCGCGCATGGCTGATCGCCGGTTCCTGACCGAGGGCGCGCTCGATCTTCTGCATGCAGCCGGCGCAATGCATGCCGGGGACCAGGAATTCCAGCTCCACCTGCCCGTCGTCGCGCCGGCGCAGATGGCGGGCGAGGTCGCTCGTGGGTGACGCGGCGGAGCCGCTTATGGTCTGACCAGAATCCATTTGCGTTGGGCGTGGCTGACGCCGTCCCGCCCCTCCGCCAAGAGTCGGATTTCCCACTGGCCGGCGAGCGGCAGATCGGTGGTGCCCGCATAGCGGCCGGCGCCGATGGGAGCGAGCTTCAGCTCCCGGTCATGGCCGTCATGGGTAGGGCGCCACAGCTCGGCGGTCACGGTGAGCCCCTCGATGGGCCGCTCCACCTTGTCCTGAAAGGTCACGGCGAGCTGCAATGTCCCTTCAGTTACTTCATGGGTCATCGTGACGTTCCAGCCCCTGTCGGCCTGCGATCGTGCCGCATCGATGACTTGGTTATAGTCCCGGCCCGAGCGGTAGGCGTCGTCGGTGTGTACGCCGGTAAAGGTATCGAGGGCGATGAAGACCATGATGCCGTTGACGGCGAAGATGACCGCGAAGAAGGCGATCATGCCGATCAGCACGTGGCGGCCGCGTAGGGGCCTGCGAAAAAAGCGTCTTGCGGTCATGTCGCCCATCACCGGTCGGGTCCCTTGAAGCTCGATGCGGTCTCGATGGTGAAGCCGGTGGCGCGGTCGCGGACCACGAAGGAGACGTCGGCATTCCCGCCATCGAGCGCCTGCCGGCTCAAATCCTGGCTCATGGTGACCAAATAGTCCACCTTTCGCCGGCTGTCCGGGCCGACCGCGACGCCGTCCTCGGCAAAGGGCGAGTTGAGTTTGAGCTGGGCGCCGTCAAGGCCCACGAGCGCCACGTCGAAGACCCGCGCCTCATGCGCCTTGTTGAGAATTCGCACCGTATAGCGGTTGCGCACGC
Source organism: Sphingomonadales bacterium (assembly GCA_022360855.1). GTDB lineage: Bacteria > Pseudomonadota > Alphaproteobacteria > Sphingomonadales > JAKSBY01 > JAKSBY01. The sequence continues at coordinate 1,152 of JAKSBY010000078.1, forward strand.
TGCCGTCGGAAAGCACGACAAAGAGCGGGTTGCGGTCGCGGATCACGGTGACGTCGAGATCCGTGCGGGCCGAGAAGGTGGCGAGCATGATCGCGCCAACGAGCGCCATGGCCGCAAAATAAAGCACGGTGCGGGGCCGGATAACCGGATAGCGCGGCTTCTCGCCGGTGGCGCGCCGGTCGATATTGGCGAAGGTGTCGTAGCCGACCAGCCCGCGCGGCCGGCCCACCTTGTCCATGATCGTGTTGCAAGCGTCGATACAGAGCGCGCATTGGATGCATTCGAGCTGGAAGCCGTCGCGGATGTCGATCCCCATGGGGCAGACGGCGACGCAGGCGTGGCAGTCCACGCAGTCGCCGCGGCCCTCCCAGGTGGCGCCCTTCTTATGCGGTCCGCGCGGCTCGCCGCGATCCTCCTTGTAGCCGACCAGGAGCGATTCGGAATCGACCATCGCGCCCTGGATACGCGGCCACGGACACATATAGATGCACACCTGCTCCCGCGCGATACCGCCCAGAAGATAGGTGAAGCCGGCAAACACGCCGATGAACACATAGGCCGGGGTCGGCGCGTCGAACGCCAGCAGGCGTGCCGCCAGGGTGGGCGCGTCGGAGAAATAGAACACCCAGGCACCGCCGGTGGCCACGGCGATGACGAGCCAGATGGCGTGCTTGAGCATCTTGCGCGCGACCTTGCCAGTGGTCCACGGGGCTTTGTCGGCGCGCATCCTTTTGTTGCGGTCGCCCTCGATCAAGCGCTCGATTTGAACGAACAGGTCGGTCCAAAGGGTCTGCGGGCAGGTGTAGCCACACCACACCCGGCCGGCTACCGAGGTCACCAGAAACAGCGACAGCGACGCCAGAATCAGGAGGCCGGTGAGGTAGTAGATCTCCTGCGGCCAGACCTCCAGCGAGAAGAAATAGAAGCGGCGGGTGGCGATATCCAGCAGCACCGCCTGGTCGGGCGCGGCCGGACCGCGGTCCCAGCGCAGCCAGGGCAGCAGGTAGTAGCCGGTCAGGAGCACCGTCAGGATGATCCATTTGATGCGCCGGAAGGTGCCGTGCGCCAGCCGGGGATAGACCTTGACGCGGTCCGCATAGAGCGGCCGTCTCTCGGCGCTGCGGACCGGATCCACATGTTCGTGGCCCGGCGACCCGGGCCCGAAATCCGCCGCCGAACGCGCCAGCGCCTCCAAAGAGGCGCCGGCCGTCTGTTCACTGGTTGTCGCCATCGGTTACCTTAACTCCAGCCACCCGGGCGGCCGTTCATACTTCGACAAGCTCAGCACGAACGGAATTCCACTCCCGCTCGTCCTGGGGTTGTCGAAAGGCGTGGTGCCGCTAAGGCATGGCCTCTTCCGCTCGCGCGTCTTCGCCGCCGCCGAGCGCGTGTACGTAGAGCGCCAATTCCTTGATCACCGCCTGATCCAGCCGCCCGGCCCAGGCCGGCATTACGCCGAAGCGGCTGTAGGCGATCGTCTGCCGGATCGACGCCTCGTCGCTGCCATAGAGCCAGATTGGGTCGGTCAGGTTGGGCGCGCCCTGCAGGGGGTCGCCGGCGCCGCTTTCCATGTGGCAGACCGAGCATTCCTGAAGGAAGGTCTCGGAGCCGCGGAGCGCCGCCGCTGCCTCATAGTCCTGGCCCGAGATCTTCAGCACATAATGCGTCACGTCGGCGATCTGCTCCTCGGTCAGCATACCGTCGCGCAGGTAGGCCGGCATCTCCGAATAGCGGGTGTCGAAATCATCGATCCAGCGGACGCCGTGGCGGATGGTCTGTTCGATATCGCCGAGCGTACCGCCCCAGAGCCAGTCGTCGTCGTTGAGGTTGGGAAAGCCGGTGAAGCCCTGCGCACCCAGGCCGTGGCAGCCGGCGCAGTTGTCGCCGAAGGCGGCCTCGCCCGAGGCCAGCGCAAAGTCGTGCAGCTCGCGGTTCTGCCGGATCTCGTCCAAGGTCAGCCCGGCGATCTGCTCCCTGAGCCCCGCGAACTGGGCTTTTGCGTCCTCCACGTCCTTGGCGACGATGTCGCGCTGCGAGTAGCCGAGCACGCCCTTGGTGTAAGTCCAGCCCTCAGCCAGGGTAAACGGCACCGCCGGCATCACCACCATATAGGCGACCGACCAGATGATCGTGGCGTAGAAGGTGTAGACCCACCATTTCGGCAGCGGGTTGGTGTATTCCTCGATCCCGTCCCATTCGTGGCCGGTGCGGCCGGGCTCGTCGGATCCGGATTCGGGTGTTTGGGTATTGTCTGTCATGACCGCAGCTCCCCGTCGTCCTCCTCAAGCGGCAGGCGCGACGCATGCTCGAATTTGTCCTTGTTCGACGGCCACAGCGCATAGGCCACGGCGCCGAGAAACAGGATCACCAGGAACACCAGGCCCCAGGTGCCGGCGAATTCTCTCAAGCCTTCGTAGGTCACCGCGCCCTCCTACCGGTTGTTGGCTTCGGGATCGAAGGTCTCGAACTCGACCAGGGTGCCCAGCATCTGCATGTAGGCGATCAGCGCGTCGAGCTCGGTGACCCGGTCCGGGTCGCCGTCGAAATCGCGGATGATGACCTTGTCGTAGCGCGCTTCCAGGCCCGAGGTATCCGCGTTGGGATCGGCCTGCGCCAGGAGGTCGGCCTCGGCATTGGCCACCATCTCGTCGGTATAGGGCACGCCGACAACGGCGTTGGTAGCGAGAATGTCGGAGATCAGATCGGTTTCCAGCTCGCGTTCGGCGAGGAACGGATAGCCGGGCATGATCGATTCCGGCACCACGGCGCGCGGGTCGATCATATGAATGCGGTGCCATTCGTCGGAGTATTTGCCGCCGAGCCGTGCCAGGTCCGGCCCGGTGCGCTTGGAGCCCCACTGGAACGGGTGGTCGTACATGCTCTCAGCGGCCAGGCTGTAATGCCCGTAGCGCTCCACCTCGGCCCTCAGCGAGCGCACCATCTGGCTGTGGCAGTTGTAGCAGCCTTCGCGGATGTAGATGTTGCGGCCCGAGAGCTCCAGGGGCGTGTAGGGGCGCATGCCCTGCACCCGCTCGATGGTGCTCTTCATCAGGAACAAGGGAACGATCTCGACGATGCCGCCGATGGCGACGGTGACCAGAACCAGCACCAGAAGCAGGAGCGAGTTCTTTTCGATGGTCGCATGCGTGAACTTTGCCATGATCCGTCTCCCCTATTCCGCTGGAACCGTCTGCGGCCCGGCGGGCTGCGGCGGCAGAGCGGGCAGGTTTTCCTTCTCGCGGATGTCGCCCTTCATGGTGCGGTAGAGGTTGTAGGCCATGATCAGGGAGCCGATGACGAAAAGGCCGCCGCCGATCGCCCGGATCACGTAGTAGGGATGCATCGCCTCCACCGTTTCCACGAAGGAGTATTCCAGGAAGCCGAGCGCATCGTAGGTGCGCCACATCAGGCCCTGCATGATGCCGGAGACCCACATCGCCGTGATGTAGAGCACGATGCCCATGGTGGAGATCCAGAAGTGCCATTCCACCAGCGCGTAGGAATAGAGTTGCTTGCGCTTCCACAGCCAGGGCACCAGGCAATAAAGCGCGCCGAAGCTGACGAAGCCGACCCAGCCCAAGGCGCCCGAATGCACGTGGCCCACGGTCCAGTCCGTATAGTGGCTCAAGGAATTCACCGCCTTGATGGACATCACCGGCCCCTCGAAGGTGGACATGCCGTAGAACGCCACCGAGACCACCAGCATGCGGATCACCGGATCGGTCCTCAGCTTGTCCCAGGCGCCGGCCAGGGTCATCAACCCGTTGATCATGCCGCCCCAGGAGGGCATCCACAGCATCACCGAGAACACCATGCCCAGGGTCTGTGCCCAGTCGGGCAGGGCGGTGTAGTGCAGGTGATGCGGCCCGGCCCAGATATAAAGAAAGATCAGCGCCCAGAAATGAATGATCGAGAGCCGGTAGGAGAATACCGGCCGCTCCGCCCGCTTGGGCACGAAGTAATACATGATGGCCAGGAAGCCGGCGGTGAGGAAGAAGCCCACCGCGTTATGGCCGTACCACCACTGGATCAACGCGTCCTGCACGCCAGACCAGGCGATCACGCTCTGGGACGAGAACAGCGAGACCGGCACCGTGGCGTTGTTGCCCAGATGCAGCATGGCGATGGTGACGATAAAGGCCAGGTAGAACCAGTTGGCCACGTAGATGTGGGGTTCCTTGCGCTTGGCGAGGGTGGCCAGGAAGACCAGCAGATAGGTGACCCAGACGATGGTCAGCCACAGATCCACATACCATTCGGGCTCTGCGTATTCCTTGGACTGGGTAACGCCGAGCACGTAGCCGGTCGCGGCCAGCACGATAAAGAGCTGGTAGCCCCAGAACACGAACCAGGGCGCGGTGCGCCCGGCGAGCCGTGCCCGGCAGGTGCGCTGCACCACGTAAAACGAGGTGGCGATCAGCACATTGCCGCCGAAGGCGAAGATCACTGCCGAGGTATGCAGTGGCCGGAGGCGCCCGAAATTGGTCCAGGGCAGGTCGAAATTCAGCACCGGATAGGCGAGCTGAAGCGCGATGACGAGGCCGACCGTAAAGCCGACGACGCCCCAGATTACCGAGGCGATGACGCCCGCTTTGACCACATCCTCATTGTACTGGCTGGGTTCGGCCTCGTCCGACGTGGCAATTGCCCGGCGGCCGACCAGGAGAACCCCTCCCAAAAAGAAGAGAAGGAACAGGGAGGCATGGAAGCCGAGCACTTCGTCCCGGGCGCCGGCCATCCAGTAGACGCTGCCGATCGCACCGAGAACGAATACAATAATGACCAGGATATCGGAGGTCGAAAGCCCCCCGCCCGCGGTGGCCGTTCCTTCATTGGCTGACATAGTTCCGCCCCTCTTGCCTTCGTCTTAAAGTCCGGTACGCTTCACGCCACGCTTAAGAAACTGACGTCATTTCTCTTGGAAAGCAATGCGCTCGCGCCGGCAGTGATTTGAATCAATAATCGCAGAAACACAGGCCCAGTTCAGGCCGGCAAATTGGCGCTTGCGACAACACGCCGCGGTATCCGCCTCGACAGGTGCCGTCAGCGTTTCTGAAGTGCCTTGAGATAGGTGGCGATCGCTGTGATGCGCTCCTCGGCCGAGTGCGTGCCTTCGGCGCGGTCAGGGGTCGCGGAAAACCGGTAGCCCCAGACCGGCATCTCACGTGGCCCATGGGCGGCGACGTCGGCGCGGCCGTCGATCACCGCTGCCACGCGATCGAAGGGGAACCTGCCCTCGTAGTTCTGCGCGATGACGGTAAGGTCCGCGGGCTTGCGAATCAGATATTCGGTGAGGGGCCCCGTCCCCGTGGCGTCGACCCCATGGCAGACGGCACAGTGGCGCTCGAAATCCGCCCGCCCGGCTTCGATCACGTCGTCATCCGACGCGTGGCCTGCCGATGCGCCCGAGATTAGCAACGGCACGACCATGGCCAGTCTCCGGGCGCGGCCCTTTCCCGTGGTTCGCATTTTCGCCTCCGCTCCGCTGTTTTCTCGGCCAGTTTGGGCCTGCCCGGCGGTGCGTCATTGAGCGGAATCAAGAGCGGGCGGAGCGCCGCGGAGTCGGCCCATAAGATTTGACTGGACGGTCAAAAGCCTATTTGCTGCTCTCCAAAGAGGCGGAGGGCGCGGTGCTGTTCACCGATGTGATTCGGAAGAAGCGAGACGGCGGCAAGCTGTCGGGCGAGGAGATAGGCTTTTTTGTCGCCGGTCTGGCAGACGGCAGCCTGCCGGCGGAGCAGGTTTCAGCGCTGGCCATGGCCATCTTCCTCAATTCCATGGATGCGGAGGAGGCCGGTGCGCTGACCGCGGCTATGACGGCGTCCGGCGTGGTGTTGAAGTGGAACCGCGCCGTGCTCGGAGGTCCGGCGGTGGACAAGCACTCCACCGGCGGCGTCGGTGACAAAGCCTCCTTCATGCTGGCGCCCATTCTGGCCGCCTGCGGCTGTTTCGTGCCCATGGTCTCGGGTCGCGGCCTTGGCCATTCCGGTGGCACCCTGGACAAGATCGAGAGCATTCCCGGCTACAATGCAGCGCCCGATCTGGAGACCTTCCGGAAGGTCGTGCACGAGGTCGGCTGCGCGATCATCGGCCAGACCGCGGAGATGGCGCCGGCGGACCGGCGGCTTTATGCCATCCGCGATATCACGGGCACGGTGGAATCGATCCCGCTGATCACCGCCTCGATCCTCTCCAAGAAGATCGCCGCCGGCAACGAGGCCCTGGTCCTCGACGTCAAGACCGGCTCCGGCGCGTTCATGGAGAGCCTGGCCGACGCACGCGACCTGGCCAGGAGCATCATTGCCACCGGCGCGGCCGTCGGCCTCAAGGTCCATGCGCTGATCACCGACATGGCACAGGTGTTGGGAGAGACGGCTGGCAATGCCCTGGAAATGGCCGAATCCGTGGATTACCTGCTCGGCCGGCGGCGCGAGCCGCGGCTCGACGACGTGACCCTGGCGCTGGCCGCCGAGATGCTGGTGATGACCGGGCTGGCGGAAGACCGCGACGCCGCACGTGGTCAGGCCGACAAGGCTGTGACAAGCGGCCGCGCGGCGGAGGTCTTCGGCCGCATGGTCGCTGCGCTCGGCGGCCCGGCCGATTTTCTCGAACGGTCGGAGGATTATCTTCCTGTGGCTCCGCTGATGGCGCCGGTGGTTCCGGCGGAACCCGGCTATCTCACCGCCGTCAATGCCCGCGCCATCGGCAACGCCGTCATCGCGCTCGGCGGCGGCCGCCGGCGCCAGGACGACGTGCTCGACCTCGCCGTCGGGTTCAGCAACGTCGCGCCGGTCGGGACATTCGTCGGACCCGAGCGCCCCCTGGCGATTGCGCACGCGTCGTCGGAGGACGACTTGCAACGGGCGTTGGAGAACTATTGCGCGGCGTGCCGGGTCGGCTCGGCATCGCCACCCGCCGCGCCTGCGATTCTTGAAACCCTGACCGCGCCATAATCAAAAAAGAAGGGGAGCCCATGCCCGGTAATCTGATCAGCCTCCTCGGCATCGCCGCTATCCTTGGACTCGCGGTTGCGCTGTCGACAAATCGCAAGGCCATAAGACCGCGCATCGTGCTCAGCGCCTTCGCGCTCCAGGTCGCCATCGCCGCCTTCGTGCTTTATCTGCCGGCGGGCAAGGCGGTTATCGAGTTCCTGTCCAAGGGCATACAGGCGATCATCGGCTATTCATCGGCCGGCATCGATATGGTGTTCGGCAATCTCGCGACCGAACTGCCCGGCCTCAGCTTCGCGATCCATGTGCTGCCGATCATCATCTTCTTCTCGTCCCTGATGTCCGTCCTCTATCACCTGCGGATCATGCAATGGGTGGTGCGCGGCGTCGGCGGGGCCATTCGCTGGATCATCGGCACGCACCGCGTCGAATCGCTCAATGCGGCCGCCAATATCTTTGTCGGCCAGACCGAGGCGCCCTTGGTGATCCGCCCCTATCTTAGGACGTTGACGGACGCGCAGCTATTCACGGTCATGGTCTCGGGCCTTGCCTCGGTCGCGGGGACGGTTCTGGCCGCCTATGCGCAGATGGGCATCAAGCTGGAATATCTGCTGGCCGCCAGCTTCATGGCGGCGCCGGGCGGCCTCCTGATGGCCAAGATCATCTTCCCGGACCCGCCCGCCGACGCGCCCGAGAGCGACGCCGCGCCGGAGCAAAAAGAGGAAGAGACGCACCACGCCAATGTCATCCTGGCCGCGGCCAAGGGCGCGCAGGACGGGGTCTGGCTGGCGGTCAACATCGGCGCGATGCTGCTCGCCTTTGTCGGTCTGATCGCGCTGATGAACGGGATTCTCGGCGGTATCGGCGGCTGGTTCGACGTGGAAGACCTCACATTTCAGAAGATTCTCGGCACGATCTTCGCGCCGCTGATGTATCTGCTGAGCGTGCCCTGGTCCGAGGCGCAGATCGCCGGCTCCTTCTTCGGCGAGAAGCTGATTCTCAACGAGTTCGTCGCCTATTTCCACTTCATCGACGTCATGGGGACCTTGACGCCGCGCACCGAGGCCGTGGTGACCTTTGCGCTTTGCGGCTTTGCCAATATCTCGTCCATCGCGATTTTGCTGGGCGGCATCGGCAGTCTGGTGCCGGACCGCTGGAACGCGATAGGCAGGCTCGGTTTGCGGGCCGTCGCGGCGGGATCGCTCTCAAACCTCATGAGCGCCGCCCTGGCGAGTCTCCTCCTGGTTTTTTGAATGCGGCATCGAAAGGTTGACCGTATGTGCGGATGGGTCATATGTGTGTTGCGCAGGGCGAGCCTAACGAATACAGCCCCAAATTTTGGCGAGGCAGAGCGGTCAATTCATTGTCTGCTGGAACTGAGTTGCGGCTGAGAGAGATGGATATCACCAATCCGAAATACGCTCAAAAAGCGCTGCGGCG
>JAKSBY010000099.1 GCA_022360855.1 Sphingomonadales bacterium
AGGATGGTCGCGGCCACCATCAGCTTGTCGGCGATCGGGTCCATGAACTGGCCGAGCCTGGAGGTCACGCCCATGGCGCGCGCCATATAGCCGTCGAAAAAGTCGGTCAGCCCGGCCAGGGTGAACAGGGTAAAGGCCAGCCAGTTGCCGAGCGGCGGCTCCAGATAGAACGCGCCGATGAGCGCCGGGATCGTCACGATCCGCGAAAAGGTCAGGATATTCGGCAGGCTCTTCATCATGTCGTCTGTGGGCCCAGCGCGCTATGCGCCTCTATCGAAACAGCGATTCCGTCATTGCGAGGAGCGTTAGCGACGCGGCAATCCAGCAGCGCCGGAGCCCTACGATTCCTAGATTGCTTCGCTCCGCTCGCAATGACGGGGCAACCCGGATGCAAACCGCCTTAAAGCCTTGCGCCGGCGTGGTCAACCGGGCCCGGCCTCAACTGCCGTGAAACCGGTCGTAGATCGCCTGCGCCAGCTTCTCGGAGATCCCGTCCACCTCGGCGAGGTCGGCCGGCCCCGCCTGGGCGATGCTGCGCACCGAGCCGAAATGCAGGAGAAGCGCGCGTTTGCGCTGTGCACCCACGCCGGGTACCTCGTCCAGCGGCGAGCGCTGAATGTCCTTGGTCCGCCGTGCCCGGTGTGTGCCGATGGCGAACCGGTGCGCCTCGTCGCGCAGCCTTTGCAGGTAGTAGAGCACGGCGCTGCCGCGATCGAGAGTGAAGGTGCGCTCATTCGTGTGGAAGGTCTCGCGGCCGGCGTTACGATCGGGGCCCTTCGAGATGGCGACGATGGGCAAGTCCTCCAGGCCGAGCTCGACCAGCACGCCGTTGGCGGCGGAGAGCTGGCCTTTGCCGCCGTCGATCACGACGAGATCGGGCCACAGCCCGCCGGTGCGCGTTTCGTCTTCCTTCATGAGGCGGGAGAAGCGGCGGATCAGCACCTCGCGCATCATCGCGTAGTCGTCGCCGGCGGCGAGATCGGCGCTTTTGATATTGAACTTGCGGTAGCCGTTCTTGAGGAAACCCTCGGGCCCGGCGACGATCATCGCACCGACCGGATTGGCGCCCTGAATATGGCTGTTGTCATAGACCTCGATCCGCTCGGGCGGCGCCTCGAGGCCAAACAGGTCGGCGACGCCCTGCAGGAGTTTTGCCTGCGACGACGATTCCGCCATGCGCCGGTCGAGCGCGCTCTTGGCATTGCGTTCCGCATCTCCGACGAGCTGACGCTTTTCGCCGCGCTCCGGCGTGATGATACGCACCTGCCGGTCGGCACGCGCCGACAGCGCCTCGGCGATCAGACCTTGCTCCTCTAACTTGGCATTGACGATAATCGCCGGCGGCGCCGGCCGGTCTTCGTAGAACTGGCCGATGAAGGCGGCGAGCACCGCCCCCAGTGAGTCGCCCTTGGCATGGCGCAGGAAGTGCGCCCGGTTGCCCCAATTCTGCCCGGCCCGGTAGAAGAAGACCTGCACGCAGGTCTGTCCGGCCTGCTGCGTCCCGGCGATCACATCGGCGTCTTTGACCGTCGCCGCGTTGATGCCCTGTTTCTGCTGAACATGCGCCAGCGCGCGCAGGCGGTCGCGATAGCCGGCGGCGGACTCGTAGTCCAGCGCGTCGCTGGCCGCTTCCATGGCATCGCCCAGCTTCTTCTGAATCTTGTGGCTCTGGCCCGCGAGAAAGGCGCGCGCATCGGCAACGAGTGCCGCGTAGTCCTGCTCGCTGATGCGGCCCACGCAGGGCGCCGAGCAGCGCTTGATCTGGTAGAGCAGGCAGGGCCGCGAGCGGTTTTCCAGGACGTTGTCGGAGCACGAGCGCAGGAGGAACACCCGCTGCAGGCTGTTCAAGGTCTTGTTCACCGCGCCGGCCGACGCGAAGGGACCGTAATACTCGCCCTTGATGCGTCGGGCGCCGCGATGCTTGGCAACCTGCGCCCATGGATGGTCGAGGCGGAGCAGGATGTAGGGGAAGGACTTGTCGTCCCTGAGCACCACGTTGTAGCGCGGCTTGAGCTTCTTGATCAGATTGGCTTCCAGGAGCAGCGCTTCTGCCTCCGTGCGCGTGGTGACGAAGACCATGGAGCGCGTCTCCGAGACCATGCGCGCGATCCGCGTCGGCAGGCGGCCGAACTGCGTATAGCTGGTGACCCGCTTCTTCAAGGACCGCGCCTTGCCGACATAGAGCGGCGCGCCGTCCGCATCGAGCATGCGGTAGACGCCCGGCTTGTCGGGCAGGGCCTTGAGATAGCCGCGAATGGTCTGGGCGCCGGTCGGGTGCGCCGTGTCGGCCGCGGTTTCGTTATTCATGCTTTCGGTTTTGGTCGGTCCTGGCCATTCTGTCCAGCCCCGGCAAAAACCGCAGCAGAATCAACCGCTAAGCCGGGCCCGGCGATTCGCTCAAAACGCTTTCCACCGAAGCTGTGGAAAACCTTGTGTATAAATCCGCCCAGCGCCGGCCAACACCGCTTGGGCATTGGTTTTCCAGGGGTTTGACTAAAAAATAGGCAATTCAGCTAAGATACTGACCTTATTGAGCTAATTCCAAGTCAAGCTGTAATGTTTCGTTAACAATCGGGTCTCGCGTCCGGTTTGGCGGCGCGCGCAACTTCAGGGTGTTCGCATGTGCAAAACCGCCGTCGCCGGCGGTTCAATTTCGCCCTTTCATTTCAAAGGTTTACCGGCGGAAACTCGGCTATGGCATCATCTCGGCAGGGCTCATGGCGGACGCGCCCTGGGTCAGCAAATAGATGTAGAGCACATAGGCGGCAAACAGGCCGACCCCGCCGATGCGCCCGATCGGCAGGCGCGCGACCGCGAAGGGCAACAGCGCCAGCGACGCGGCAAGCATGACCCAGAGATCGAATTCGAGAAACGCCTCGGGAACCGGGATTTCCCCGAACAGCGAGGCGATGCCGACGATGGCCAGGAGATTGAAGATGTTGCTGCCGATAACATTGCCGACGGCCACGTCGCAATGGCCGCGCACGGCGGCGATCAGGGCCGTGAAAAGCTCCGGCAGGGACGTCCCGAGGGCGACCAGGGTGAGGCCGATGACCGCCTCGGAGACGCCCAGGGTGGTCGCCACCTGCACCGAGCCCAGGATCAGGATATGGGCGCCGAAGGCAAGGCCCGAGAGCCCGCCGACGATCAGCATCATGGCGATCAGGCCGCCCTTGGTCTCGGCTTCGACCTCTTCGATCTCGGCGAGGAACTCGGCTTCCTCCTCCGGGTGATGGCGGCCGCGCACCACAGAGTAGGTGAGGAAGGCGGTGAGCATGGCGAGCAGGATCAGGCCCTGCTGCCATCCGAAGCCGCCCTGATAGGCGAGATAGATAAAGACGCCGGTCACCGCCAGCATGATCAGCATGCTGCGCGTCAGCCGCGGGGCCGAACAGGTCATGGGCGCGATGATCGCCGGCAGCCCGACGACGAGAAACACGTTGGCGATGTTGCTGCCGACGACGTTGCCGAGGGCCAGGGTGGGGACGCCGGTCAGGACTGCGTCGACGGAAACCACGAGTTCGGGCGCCGACGTGCCGAAGGCGACGATCGTGATCCCGATGATCAGGGGGGGCATGTTGTGGCGGTGCGCCAGGGTGACCGCGCCGCGGACAAGAAAGTCACCGGCGAAGACCAGCAGGATCAATCCGCCCGCAACCTGCAAATACTCCATGAAGGACCCGTTTTTTGTTGGAACGACTATAACAAGGTCC
>JAKSBY010000415.1 GCA_022360855.1 Sphingomonadales bacterium
ATGCAGTCCATGGTGTCGTGGCGGTTCTGGTTGATGAATTTGTGGATGTTCTTGTAGCCGGCCTTCTCCACCTCGTCGCAGGTGTAGCCGTAGCGCGCCATCATATGCATGCCGGTGACGAAGATGTGCACGTCGAAGCGGGAATCCGCTGCGGTCTTCTCGATCAGCGGCTTGAGCTTGCCGAAATCGGCCCGCGTACCGGTCAAAAACAATATGCGCCGCCGGCCCCGCATGCTCACACCTCGCCGATGTCGCCCGCGCGGAGCATCGCATCGCGGGGGATGTCCCGGGCCACGGGCCGGCCCAACAGGCCCTCATAGTCGTCCGCCGAGAAATCGCCCGTGCCCGGCCGCTTCACCCAGATGTTGTCCCGCGTAAGCCGTTCGCCGGCGGCGACGGGACGGGTCGTGACCACCGAGGCGAAAGCGAAATTCGCGGTGACGACCTCTTCATCGGTCAAGCCCTTGGCGCCGCCCCGCATGCGCTGCAGGAGCGCGGCGCCGGCGATGAGCTCCTTCAGCGCCAAGGGGTCCATGGAGCAGACGATATCGGGGCCGGGGCGCGCCATATCGTCGGTGAAGTGGCGCTCGAGGATGCAGGCGCCGAGCGCCGCCGCGCCGAGGCAGGCGAGGTTGCCGGTGGTGTGGTCGGAAAGCCCGACGACCGCGTCCGGGAAGTGTTCCTTAAGCTCGGTCATGGCGCCCAGGCGCACGAGATCCGGCGGCGTCGGGTAGACATTGGTGCAGTGAAGCAGCGCGAAGGGCACCCCGCGGCCCCGCAGGATCGACACCGATTTGGCGACCTCCGGGAGGCCGTTCATGCCGGTCGACAGGATCACCGGCTTACCAAAGGCGGCGATATGGTCGACCAGGGGAAAATTGTTGCACTCGCCCGAGCCGATCTTATAGGCGGCGACGCCGAGCGCCTCGAGCCGGTCGGCGGCGGCCCGCGAGAAGGGTGTCGAGAGAAAGATCAGGCCTTGCTCTTCGACGAAATCCTTGAGCCGCCGCTCCTCGTCTTCGGTGAGCGCGCAAGCTTCCATGATCTCGTAGATGGAGATATCCGCATTGCCGGGGATGACGTCCCGCGCCGCGGCGCACATTTCATCTTCGATCACATGCGACTGGAATTTGACGATCTCGGCGCCCGCGGCCTTCGCCGCCAGGACCATCTCTTTCGCGGTCCCGAGGTCGCCGCCGTGATTGATGCCGATCTCGGCGATCACGAGCGGCGGCCCGTCATCCGCAACCCTGCAGCCCGCAATCGTTAACTCCGCCATGATCGACCGTCTCCGTCGCGCCCAACACCGGGGTCGACTGTGCCGAAATAAGGTTAATCGAACTCTAAGGCGGGGCGTCAGCCGACGGCCACCTCGACCTTGCCGCTTTCGATGGTCAGGGTCGTCGACGTCGAGGAGGGCGCGACGGGATCGAGCACGTTCGCCACGGTACGGACGCGCGCGGTCCACGCCGCATGGCCAACATCGCAGAGGATGTAGCCGCGCCGGCGGTTCTCGAAATACCGCGCGAAGGGGTTTTCGGAGAACTGCGCGCGGGTCGATGCATAGCGCCCGTTGCCGCCTCCTGAGGAGGAAATGGAGGTGCCGACGATCTCGCTCATCATGGGCGCTGACGCCGGGTCGGAGGCGTCGCCCGGCACGACACCGGCATAGGTGGCATGGATATTGCCGCCGATGGCGACCGGGTTGGCGGCACCGCGGCCCGCGACAAGATCGAGCAGGCGTTGACGGCCCGCGGCGAATCCGTCCCAGCCGTCCATGTCATGGGCGCGGCCGGGGCCCGCGAGAAAGTCGAAGGGTGCCAGAAAGGTCGTCTGCGCCAATACGTTCCACTTCGCGCCGTAGCGCCCGAAGCCGCGCATGAGCCAGCCTTCCTGCTCGGCGCCCAGCAGGCTGCGTTGCGCCGCATCGCTTTCGGCGCAGGGCTCGGTGTAGCTGCGATAGTTTCTGGGTTCGCCGCGGCAGGCCTGGCGGTCACGATATTGCCGGCAGTCCAGCAGATCGAACTGGATCAGATCGCCGATCACGCTGCGCTGATAGAGCCGCAGCCGGGCCCCCGCCGGGCGCGCCGAGAGTCTGAGCGGCAGATGCTCGAAATAAGCCTTGAACGCCGCCGTCTTGCGCCTGACGAAGGCTTCCGCGTTCAGTCCATCGGGCGATTCGTCGCCGCCCCAGTCGTTCTCCACCTCGTGATCGTCCCAGATGGCGAGCCAGGGCGCCGCCGCATGCGCCGCCTGCAACGCCGGATCGAGCTTGTAACGGGCGTAGAGCACCCGGTAGTCGGCCAGATCCATGGCCTCCGCCACCGGGATGCGCCGCGGGCCGCCGACATGATCGCTCTCGTAGATGTAATCGCCAAGATGGAGGATCAGCTCCGGCGCCTGCGCCACCATGTCGCGATAGGCGGCGAAATAGCCGTCGGTCAGGCTTTGGCAGGAACAAAAAGCGAAGCGGAGCGATTCGGTCGGCGCGCCGATCAAGGGCGCGGTGCGGGCGCGGCCCACCGGGCTTTCGGCATCGCCCGCGACGAAGCGGTAAAAATAGTCCTGGCCCGGCTCCAGCCCCTGCACCTCCACATGAACCGCATGCGCGTCTTCCGGCCGCGCGATGGCGACGCCTTCGCGCGCCACCTGCAGCATGTTCTGATCGCGCGCCACCTGCCAGCGGACCAGCACCGGATCGGAGCTGAAGGCGTGCCGGCTGAGTGGGAGGGGCGCGAGCCGCGTCCAGATGACGAAGCCCAGGGGGACCGGATCGCCTGAGGCGACGCCGAGCTTGAACGGGTCGTCCGGGAATCGCGGCCGCTCGACCGGTCTGGCGCGGCCGAGTGCCGCCCCCTGCAGGGAA
>JAKSBY010000324.1 GCA_022360855.1 Sphingomonadales bacterium
TTATCACGCGCCAACCGGCGGATGAGTATTCCGCGAGGATTTTTGGCGAGATCGGGCAGCAGAAAACCCGCAACATCGGTGCGGTCGTGAATTTTCCTTTGACGGATAATCTGTTTGTTCGCATCAGCGGCAATTCGCGCCAGCATGACGGTATGCTGACCAATACCGAGCGTCTTGGGCGCCGGGTCGTGGATTATCTTGACGAGACGGCTTTTCGGGCCGCGGTGCGCTTTGAGCCCGACGAGCGTACCGATATCACCCTGAAGGGGCGCTGGGTGAACAATGACACCGGCGCGAATACCTACATCGCCCCGTTCGACATTAATGATTTCCGACTGCGGCAAAGCAGCGACAATCCCAACTTTCAGATGCGCGAGGTGCTCAACGGCGGCCTGGTTTTCCGCAGGGATTTCGATCTGGGCGAATTAACGCTGATCGCCGACTACACAACGCGCGACTTCAGGTTGCAAAGCGACAACGACTATTTGCCCACCAACTTTTTCTTTTCCCGAACCCAGGCGGCGGACGACATCCTCAGTCCGAACGAGATGACGGTTTCGATTCAGGAGTTGCGGTTCGTCTCGGCGGAAATGGGCCGCTTCAGCTGGATCGCCGGGCTGTATCGTTTGGATTTCGAAGATGACACCGAGGGTTTCTTCTTCGTGAACTGCACGATCTTCGTGCCATGCCCCACGGATCCGCCGGACTTTGTGGAGGGCACCAGTGGAGACGGGTTTTTCGCGATCCCGCTCGGCGGCGTCGCGCAAAACAAATCGCTCGCCGCCTATCTTACCGTTACCGGCGAGTTCGGGCCGCTGGAAGCGACCCTGGCCGGGCGCGTCGAGCGGTCCAAGGTGACGGCGGTCGGAATAGACGATTTTTCCGTCGAGTTTTTGGAGACGCTGTTCCTGCCGAAAGCGTCTCTGAGCTACCACGTTACGCCAGACATCATGCTTTACGCCACATACTCCGAGGGATTTCAGCCGGGCGGCGGAAACCTCAGTGCCCTGCTGGCCCCCGATGTGCGGACAATTCGCGAGGAAACGTCCAAGACCATCGAGATTGGCGTAAAGACGCAATTGCTGTCTGACAGGTTGCTGATCAACCTGGCGGCATTTCGCACAAAATCGGAGGACCGCCAACTCGAAAGCACCATCGCAACGCCGGAGGGGTTCGTCGACGGGATATTCAACGTCGGCGATGCGACCATCAAGGGGCTTGAAGCCGAGCTCCACTGGCTTGCCACCGAGGGGCTAACCATCCATGCGAGCGTCGGCCTCATCGACGCGACCTGGGACTCGGGGTCGGTGTTTCAGTTGCAGGACATCGGCGGGCTGGACGTCCCGGATACGCCGGAATACCAGCTGGCCGCCGGTGTGGCGTATCAGGCCGATATCAGCGATGATTGGACGGTCAATCTGCGTGCCGACGTCAGTCATTCGGGCGAGACGATATTCACCTTCTCCGATGTCTCGCGCATCACCCGTTGGGAGCCCTACACCGTTGTGAGCGCCCGGGCCGGATTTGGCCCAAGCTCCGGAAGATGGGAGTTGGCGGTGGTTGCGGAGAACCTGTTCGACGAAGGCTACTTCCGGGAATATTACCCGGGCTTCGTGGAGGGTCTTCAGGCGACCATTCCATCGCCACTCGATGGCAACGACCTGGCCTCACGCGGCCAACGGCGTTTGGTCACGGTTCAGGGCGTCTTCAACTTCTGATGTTCGGGCCGCCACGTATCTGCGCCGGATAATGCAGGAGTTCCGATGGCTGCGGGCTGTGTGTCGGAAATGACCTGCGTGAAAAAGCGCGTCTTGTTCCAGGATTGATTGGAAAACGAAATGCCGGAGAAGAGGCCGCCTGGTGCCGCGCGTGTGGTCATCATCGGAGGCGGGATTGTCGGGTGCAGTGTCGCCTATCATCTCGCCAAGCTCGGCTGTACCGACGTCGTGTTGCTGGAGCGCAAATCTCTCACCGGCGGCACGACATGGCACGCCGCCGGGCTGGTCGGACAACTGCGCAGCAATCACAGCCTGACCGAACTTGCCAAATACACCACCGAACTCTACGCAACCCTCGAAGCCGAGACCGGGCAGGGGACGGGCTTTAAACAGGTTGGTTCCTATGCATTGGCGACGAGCGACGGCCGGCTCGATGAGCTTAGGCGCATGACGTCCATGGCCCGGACGTTCGAAATCGAGGCCGAGATGGTCGATCCGGGAGTTGTTGCGGCGCAGTTTCCCGGCCTCAACGTTGACGATGTTGTTGGCGCCGTCCACATCCCCGGCGACGCGCAAACCAATCCGGTCGATACGACCCAGGCGCTTGCGGCGGGCGCAAGACAACGCGGGGTCCGCATTTTCGAGAATGTGAAAGTCACGGAAATCCGCAGTTCGGGCGGGCAGGTCACCGGCGTCGCCGGCGACTTCGGCGAGATCGAGGCCGAAGTGGTCGTCAACTGCGCCGGCATATGGGCGAGGGAGGTGGGCGAGTTGTGTGGCGTCGCCGTGCCGTTGCACGCGGCCGAGCACTATTATGTGGTCACCGAGCCGATCCCCGGTCTCGGCGGTGACCTCCCGGTCATCCGCGACGCCGACAACTGTATCTACATCAAGGGGGATGCCGGAAAGCTGCTGATCGGAATTTTCGAGCCGGTTGCGAAGCCGTGGGGCATGGCCGGCATACCTAACGATTTCTGTTTCGACGTCCTGCCCGACGACATGGCGCATATCGAGCCGTATTTGCTAAACGCCATGCGCAGATTGCCAGTCCTCGAAGACACCGGCCTGCAACTCGTGTTCAACGGGCCGGAGAGCTTCACGCCGGACGACAATTACTACATCGGCGAAGCGGCCGAGCTCGGGAACTTCTTCGTGGCCGCGGGTTTCAACTCGATCGGCATTCAATCCGCAGGCGGTGCTGGGTGGATGATCGCCGAATGGATCGTCAACGGTCAGCCGCCGCTGGATCTGACGCCCGTCGATATCCGGCGGATCCATCCGTTCCAGAACAGCGCGGCCTATCTGCATGATCGGACCGTCGAAACCCTTGGCCTACTTTATGCGATGCACTGGCCGTACCGCCAGCCGGAGACCGCGCGTGGCGCACGCCGGTCCGTACTTCATTCCGAGCTTCGGGCCAAAGGCGCCTGTTTCGGCGCTGTTGCGGGCTGGGAGCGTGCCAACTGGTACGCGTCCGGGGGCGTCGCGCCGGCCTATGAATACGCCTACGGCAAACAGAACTGGTTCGATTGTTCCGCCGCGGAGCACCATGCAGCGCGGTCTGGCGTCGTCCTGTTCGATCAAAGCTCCTTTTCGAAATTTCTGGTGCAGGGCGCTGATGCGGAAGCCGTCCTCAACTACATTTGCGCGAATAACGTGGCGGTAGCGGTCGGCCGGGTCGTCTATACGCAGTGGCTCAACGAACGTGGGGGGATCGAAGCGGATCTCACGGTGACGCGGCTCGCGGAGGATCGCTACCTCGTCGTTACCGCCGCCGCGACCCACACATTTGTTTCTGCATGGCTCCGGCGCCGTACGCCGGCAAACGCCCGGGTCGCGATCACCGACGTGACATCGGGGTACTGCACATTGAGCATCATGGGGCCGCGCTCCCGCGACTTGCTTGGCGCTCTGTGTTCCAGCGATGTTTCGAATCAGGCGTTCCGCTTCGCCAGGCATCGCACGCTCGAGATCGGCTACGCGCCGGTGCATGCCTTGCGCACGACCTATGTCGGGGAACTCGGCTGGGAGCTTTACATCCCAACGGAATTTGCGTCGTACGTTTACGAAAAGATCACGGAACAGGGCGAGGGTTTTGGTCTCAAGCACGCGGGCTACCACGCCTTGAACTCGCTTCGTCTGGAAAAGGCCTATCGCGAATGGGGCCACGATATCGGACCCGTCGACACACCGATCGAAGCCGGCCTCGATTTCGTCGTGCGGTTCGACAAGGAGGGCGGCTTTTGTGGGCGCGACGCGCTGCTGCGTCAAAAAGAGCGCGGTGCTGAAAGGCGGCTCCTGCAATTCAGCCTGGATGAAGACGCGCCCTTTGTGTACCACGACGAGCCGATCTACAGAGACGGTCGGTTGGCGGGCCGGGTCACGTCCGCAGCCTTCGGTCACACGCTCGCCAAGCACGTCGCGCTCGGCTATGTCGAAAGCCCCGACGCATTCGATCCGGACTATGTGCAAAGCGGCTGTTTCGAGATCGGTGTCGCCAACGAAACCCATCAGGCACACGTTTCGCCGGGGCCGTTTTACGATCCGAAAAGCAGCCGCGTAAGAAGCTGAGCCGGGCGCCTAGTCATGTATGTCGTGACGGATGATGTCGCCGTTCTTCGATTTGGTCGACGCGCGGATCGAATGGGACGTTGGCGGCCTCGGCCTCTACCTGTTTGGAAACAACCTCACCGATGAGCGTCCGCAATATTCTGGGGCAGCGTTCGGCTCGGGGACGACGGGCGTAGTGATCGGGCGCGCCCGTATTCTGGGCCGCGGTGTAAATATTGAGTTTTCTTCTCGCAGTTAGGGCACGTTGTTTTCTTCGCTTGCTTATACATAAGGCACCGCCTCTGGAGAAGGAAAGGTCGGTGTCAATGCTTCGCCGGGAGAATGGCGGTGGATTCTCCCGAAGCAGGCGGCTATAAGCTACGCGTTGCTGAACCCAGGTGCTTCGGATTTGCAGTGGGCAGGATTGCGTCCATCTTTGCGGTGATCTCGTTTTTGAGCCTTCAGTTCGTCCATGTGGCGGTTCTGGATGCGGCGGATTCACATGGCGATGCAGGGGCTCATCATCATGGTGAGGCCCGCGACCTGGATTCGGGAGTGCCGCATGATGGCGCGGACCATGACGGCGGATTGGACGCGCTGCACGGGTCGGTCCATGACTATCACAATATCACTTGCCTTTCCGGCGACGTGTTGCTGGCAA
>JAKSBY010000634.1 GCA_022360855.1 Sphingomonadales bacterium
CAGAGCATCGGGGATACGCTGGTGTTCACACCCGGCGTTTATGCCGATACCTCCGCCCAACGCGAAACCCGGATCTCCATCAGAGGGTCTGGCCTCAACTCTACCTTTGAACGGCGGGGGATCACCGTCCGCCGGGACGGCGTGCCGATCTCGCGGGCGAGCGGCAGCACCGAGTTTCAGGAAATCGATCCGCTGACGATCGACTATATCGAGGTCTTCAAAGGCGCGAACGGTTTGCGCTACGGCGCGGCATCCCTCGGCGGAGCCATCAACATCGTGACCCCGACGGGCCGTACGCGAGACGAAACGTACATGTTTCGAGCCGAAGGCGGCAGTTTCGGCACGGCGCGCACCGGTGCCAGCATCGCCCACGCCGATGACCAATGGGACTTCTATGGCGGCGTGACGGGCCTGCGCTCGGACGGCTATCGCGACCACAGCGATGTGCGCAGCGTCTACGGACACTCCAATATCGGTCGCACGTTCGACAACGGCGTCGAGACGCGGGTGTATCTGACCGCGCTCAGTGACAATTTCGAGTTGGCGGGCAGTCTGGCGCTGGACGACGCGCTGGCCAATCCGACGGCAGCGGGCCGTCCGGTGACGATCGGTCCCTTCTTTCCGGGAGGGCCGGTGACGGTGCTGGACCCGGGTCCGGAAGCGGACGATTGGGACCGCAATCTCGATGTGTTCCGCGTCGCCAACAAGACGGTCGTTCCATTGGATATGCTCACGCTCGAACTCGGCGCCTGGTATGCCTTCCGCGATCTCGACCATGCGATTACCCGCTTCGCCGGCATCATCGTGCAGGAAGAGCATGAGGTCGGTGGCTTCTTGCGCCTGACGGGCGACGGTGAACTGGTCGGGCGTAAGGTCGACTGGCTGATCGGCGCGGAGATTGCCGCGTCCGACAATGATGCGCGCCGCTTCGAAAACGATTTTGGCGCACGCGGCGCCTTGGCGAGCCGCAGCAACCAGGAGGCGCGCAATGTGCTGGTCTATGGGCAGGCGGATATTCCGTTGACGGATGAGCTGACCTCCACCGTCGGCATTCAGTATCTGGGCACCTTCCGAAAGAGCGAGAACGTGTTCAACGCGGTCGATGGCGAAGTAACCGAATCCCAAATCAATCCGCGTTTCGGTTTGCTCTGGGACGTTGACGACAATGCGCAACTGTTCTTCAACGTCAATCGCGGCTTCGAGCCGGCTGGCATCTCCGACCTCACAGCCGGCGGCGTCCTCGACTTCACCCCGCTCAATGCACAAGAAGCCTGGACGCTCGAGGTCGGCACGCGCGGCCAACGCGACTGGATCGCCTGGGATCTCTCCGTCTACCGCAGTTGGATCAGGAACGAGTTTATCGATCTCGCCCAGCCGAGCTTCGGCGGTTTCGTGTCGGCCACTTTCAATGCCGACAAGACGGTCCATCAAGGCGTCGAGCTCGGCGTCGACCTGTTTCTGACGCCGCCGGCCCTCGAGGAAAAGGGCGGCAAACTGATCTGGCGGAATATCTACACCTATAACGACTTTTTCTTCGCGAGCGATCCTCGGGACCTGAACGGTCAGGCATTTCCGTTCGACGGCAACCGTCTCGCCGGCGTGCCGAAGCATGTCTATGTGTCGGAACTCCGCCTGGAAAAAGACCGATGGTACGCCGCCGTCAACTTCCGCTGGGTTCCGGACGGACCTTTCGTCGACTTCGCCAATACGGTTCAGGTGCCGGGATATGAGCTCGTCGGCGTGACCGCAGGCTATGACGTCACCGACAACGTCCGCTTCTTCGTCTCTGCTGAGAACCTGACTGACAAGGTCTACATCTCCAACGTTTCGACCGTCGCGGATCAGTCGATCGAGAATGCCCGGGTGTTCACGCCGGGGCAAGGGCGCGCCGTATTCGGCGGCCTCTCCGTCGCGTTTTAGCCGAAGCCTTCCGTAAATGGAGAGAACCATGCGTATCTTCTCGATCAAGCTCCACCGTCTACTTGCAATCCTTGGCGGGATTGGGCTTTTGCTCTGGGGCGGCTCCGGTCTCCTGCATCCGATCATGACCACCTGGGGACCTCAGCAGGCGGTGTTTTACCCGCCGTCGCATCCCGTCGATCCCGCCGACATCCGGCCGGTCCACGAGACCCTCGCTGATGCGGGGATCGCGCAAGCCGCCGCCATTCGCATCGTCCCGGGCGATAACGAAAGCCTCCTGCAGGTTACGGAAGACCCCAACTCACCAAGGCGCTATTTCCGCCTTGATGACGGCGCGGAACTGCCGAACCATGACGAGGCGCATGCCGTATTTCTGGCGCGCCACTACACGCGGGAAGAGGCGCCGGTGCGCTCCGTCGAATGGATCGACGATTTCACGCCAAGCTATCCATGGGTCAATCGTCTGCTGCCGGTCTATAAGGTCACCTTCGACCGGCCGGATGATCTCGCCATCTATATCTATACGGAAACCAACGCGGCCGCGGGCCTCGACAACGCGTTCAAGACCGCCCTGCAAACCAGCTTTCGCTGGTTTCACACCTGGAGCTGGTTCCCGGCAGAAGCCGACTGGGCCCGCGTGATCCTGATGGCATTGTTCGTCGGCTCGCTCCTGGCGCTGGCGCTCACCGGCGTCGGCATGATCGTTCTCATCCGCCGCAAGGCGCGCGCGCCCGGAATCCGCGGATGGCATCGCATCGCAGGCTATGCGGCCGCGCTGCCGCTCTTGATGTTTACATCGAGCGGGCTTTTTCACCTCGTTCAGTATGCGGCGACGCCACCGACAAAGAACCTTACCCTCTCGCCGCCGATCTCCCTTGATGGCGCGTCATTCCCGATTCATACGCAATGGGCCGATCTGAGCGCCGGACT
Source organism: Sphingomonadales bacterium (assembly GCA_022360855.1). Classification (GTDB taxonomy): domain Bacteria; phylum Pseudomonadota; class Alphaproteobacteria; order Sphingomonadales; family JAKSBY01; genus JAKSBY01. The sequence goes on from JAKSBY010000634.1 coordinate 2,851, forward strand.
CAATGTATCGACCGTCTCCATCATCGAAGATGCAAACGGGCGGCTTCTTTATCGCTTGGGGCTTGCGCCGCCCCGTGGCGTCGGCCCCGAGACCCCGTCGGAAATTCGCAACGCCCGCTTTGACGGCATCGAACGTACAGGGCCGGCGGTCTATATCGACGCATCGACGGGCGCGCCGTTCCAGGAAGGTGATCGGGAGATCGCGTTGCAACTGGGCGAGCGGTTCACCGGCGTCGGGCGAGAAGCAATCGCCAACGCCGAACTCGTTACGCGGTTCGGGCCGCAATACGATTTCCGCAACAAGCGTCTGCCCGTCTGGCGCTTGGACTATGGCGCGCCGGTCAATGCAACAATCTTCGTCGATACCACGAGCGGCGTGCTCGCCGACCGCACGCCCGACCATGCGAAGGCGGAACAGTGGAGCTTTTCCTATCTCCACAAATGGAACTTCCTGTTTCCGCTCGGTCGCGAGACACAGAACATTGTCGTGTCGATAGCCGTAGGGCTCAGCCTCGTGTTCATGGCCGGGATCGGTCTTACGCTCGATCTGCGGCGTCGGAAGAAGAACCCGGCGGCACAACGCAAACGGGAAAATCCTGCCCGGCTGCTTCCGTAAGCGGCATTTGGATGGGGCGAGGGACGACAACGTCTCACGTGGCCTGCATTGAAATATGCATCATTTGATGCTATTTTCGATGCAGTCCATGAACATGACAGGACCGGATCGGACCGATGAGAACGACCATCACGATTGATGACGACTTGCTCGAGAAAGCCGCAAGGCTGAGCAGTATCGACGAGCGTCCCGCGCTCATCCGTGAAGCCTTGCGAGCCCTGATCGAACGGGAAAGCGCCCGTCGTCTGGCGCGTCTCGGCGGTAGCCAGCCCGATCTTGAGCCGGCGCCACGCCGCAGACCGGCCCACGCCCGCTGAAATAGTGGAGCTTCTCGTCGACACGTCCGTCTGGGTCGATCATCTGCGCAAGGATGATCCCTTGCTCGCTGAGGCGCTCGCAGATAATCGCGTCGCCATGCACCCACACATCCTCGGTGAAATCTCCCTCGGTTCACTTAAAAACCGCCAGACGGTGCTGTCGCTGTTGGAAAATCTGCCCCAAACACCCACCGCCACCGATCGAGAGGTGCAAACCTTAATCGAACGCCGCCGCCTGTTTGGCCGGGGTATCGGCTATGTCGACACCCATTTGCTAGCCGCCGCTAGCCTTGCGCCGGGTCTCGCCATTTGGACCCGCGACAAGCGCCTCATGGGCGTCGCCGGCGATTTGAGCCTGCTCGCCGACCTGCGCTGAACGGATTCCTGATCCAATGAAAGGCGGCGTGTAGCCGTGGCCTGGATAGAGTGGGGGGTCGCAAAGCGGATATCTATCATCGCCGCGAGGTGAATGACTTCTGGCGATGATTTAAAAAATAGCAAAAATGGTGACTCATCAACTGAAGCTAACCAATCACAAGCACCGCCCCGTTTCCTTCTGATTTGATCGGCCGGATCAATTCGGTTGACAATTAAATTGTACACAATATAATTTAGCACAATGTAATTACGGAGACCGCCGCCGTGCCGGACCGAGCCAGTCTCAAGCTGAACGATCAGATCTGCTTTGCGTTGTATGCGACGTCCCATCGCATGACCAAGCTGTATCGCCCGTATCTCAGCCGGATGGGTCTGACCTATCCGCAGTATCTGGTGCTGCTGGTGCTGTGGGAGGCCGATGGCCTGACGCTCAAGGAGATCGGCCGGCGTCTGTATCTGGATTCCGGCACGCTGACGCCGCTGCTGAAGCGCCTGGAACGCAATGGCCATGTGCGCCGCGCTCGTTCCACGACCGACGAGCGGGAGGTCCATGTGCATCTGACGGATGCGGGCCGGGCGCTGCAGACCGATGCGGGGGACATGCTGGAAGAACTGATCTGCGACATCGACATGCCGGCCGAGGACGTGCTGCGCCTGCGCCGCGACATCGTCGGTCTGCTGGAGCGTCTGCTCACGCTGACCGATGATGGCGCGCCGCCGCTGCGGCGGGTGGTTTGACCCGGCGATCGGCTGCCGACAAGGGGAGAAATGCGATGAATATTGTTTACACCACCCAGGCAAGCTCTTCGGGCGGGCGCGGCGGCAGCGTGCGTTCCCAGGACGGCCTGCTCGACGTCAACCTTGCCGTGCCCGGCGAGATGGGCGGCCCGGGCGGGGCGACCAATCCCGAGCAGCTTTTCGCGGCGGGCTACGCGGCCTGCTTCGAGAATGCCGTCGTTCACGTGGCGCAGTTGCGCAAGCTGCCGATCGGCCAGACGCGGGTGACCGCTACCGTCGGCATGGGTCAGTACGACGACGGACGCTTCGGTATCAAGGTCGACTTGGCCGTGGCCTTCGACGGTGTCGACGAGGGCGCCGGCCGGGATCTGATCGTCGAGGCAGACCGGCTGTGCCCCTATTCCAATGCCATCCGGGGCAATGTTGAGAAAACCATCACATGGGGTGAGACGCTGATCGACGCGCCGGCTTGACGGCAGGCGGCCGATCGCACCACCGCGGCACGGCCGGAAACGATAATCAAGGGAGGAGAGAGCCATGCGCGGCAGCGCAGGACATCATCGCGGATGCGGTGGGCGCCGGGGTAGAATGGGGATTGGCGGACTGGGGGGCGTTATCGTGGCCGTAGGCGGCATGTTGGCGGGTGACGGCCATGCGCAGGACATGGCGGCCGAGGACGGGACCGGCAGCCTGCTGATGGACGAAATACTGGTCACCGCCCAGAAGCGGGAGCAGGACATCCAGCAGGTCGGCATCGCGATCACCGCCTTTTCCGGCGAGCAGATGCGGCGGCTGGGCGTGGAGGAAAGCACCGAGCTGGCGCTGATGGTGCCGGGGGTGCATCTGTCCGGCTCGTCCGGTGGCCAGTTCGTCAACTTCACCATCCGCGGCGTGGCACAGAACGAGTTCTCCGACTTCGCCGAATCGCCCAACGCGGTCTACATCGACGAGACCTACATCGCCCAGCTCAACAACCAGCGCTTCGGCTCGTTCGACCTGGAGCGGGTGGAGGTGCTGAAAGGCCCCCAG
>JAKSBY010000030.1 GCA_022360855.1 Sphingomonadales bacterium
CATGGAGCACAACGGCTATTCCCGCCGCTTCGCCGCGGCCATTACCGCCGCCTCGTCGGTCATCGGCCCGATCATCCCGCCGTCCGGGATCATGATCCTCTATGCCTTCATCATGAACGTGTCGGTGGGCGGCATGTTCGCCGCCGGCTTCGTCCCGGGCTTCATGGTCGCTATCGGCCTGATGTTCGTCACCTCACGGCTCGCCAGGCTGCGCAACTATCCCGTCGCCGCGCGCAAGGCCACCTGGTCGGAGCGCGGGACCGCCTTCAAGGACACGTTCCTGGCGCTCCTGACGCCGATCATTCTCCTCGGCGGCATCGTCGCTGGCGTCTTCACGCCCACCGAGGCGGCGGCGGTCGCCGCCGGCTACGCGCTCGTCGTCTCCCTCTTCGTGCTCAAGACCTTGCGCGTCGACGAGCTGCCGCGCGTCTTCATCGACGCGGTCACGCAATCGGCGGTGATCCTGCTTCTGGTCGGCGCCGCGGTCACCTTCGCCTGGATCATCACGGTCTCGGGCATGGCGCAGATCATCGGCGAGGGCATGGGCAACCTGACCTCCAACATCTTGTTGCTGCTGTTCCTGGTGAACATCTTCCTGTTCATCGTCGGCATGTTTCTCGATGCCGGGCCGGCGATCCTGATCCTCGGGCCGGTGCTGGCGCCGATCTTCGTCTCGCAAGGCATCGATCCCCTGCATTTCGCGGTGGTCATGTGCGTCAACGTCACGGTCGGGCTGGCGACGCCGCCCATGGGACTGGTCCTGTTCGTTGCCGCGGCGGTCTCCGGCGAGAAGGTGGAATCCATCGCGCGCGAGGCCCTGCCGTTCCTTGCCGTGGAGGTGCTGGTGATCTTCCTGATTACGTATTTCCCGGCGATTTCGCTCACCCTGCCGCGCCTTCTGGGCTTTGCCTGAGAGGACTACCGACATGCCGAAACACCGCCTCGCACTCGTCATCCTGGGCCTCATCTTCGTGGCCAGCGCCTATGGCGCCATGACGTCATCGGTAACCACGGCGGAGATCACCATCAAGGTCGGCATGCTCGCCTCGCCGGAAGACGAGGATTTTGACGGCGCGCTGGTGTTCAAGGATTTCGTCGAAAGCCGGACCAACGGCCGCGTCGCCGTGGAGGTCTACCCGTCCGGCCAGTTCTGCGGCCAGGACCGGGAGTGCATGGAGGGGCTGCAAAGCGGCATCCTGGAGGTCTACATCACCACCATCGGCGGCTTCGGCAGTTTGTTCGGCCCGGCCCAGGTCTTGGACATGCCCTATGCTTTTCGCGACGATCAGGTGGCCGAATGCGTGTTCGACGGGCCGATCCTGGGCGACTTGCGCCGGGCCGCGCTCGACCGGGGCCTCGGCATGCGGCTGATGACCATCTCCAACACCGGTGGCTGGCGCAACTTCGCCACCATCGGCAAACAGATCCGCGCGCCCGCCGATCTCGAGGGCCAGAAGATCCGCACGACCAGCGCGCCGGTCCAGCAGGAACTCGTGCGCCAGCTCGGCGGCAACCCGACGCCCGTCGCCTGGTCCGAGCTCTATACCGGCTTCGCCACCGGCGTCGTCGAAGGCACCAAGAACGGCATACAAGATATCGTCGGCATGAAGCTGCACGAGCACCTGAAATACATCACGCTCGACGGCCATTCCTATATGGGCGCGCTCTGGTGGTTCTCCGAATCACGCTGGCAGGAACTGCCGGAAGACGTCCGCCGCGTCGTCTTCGAGGGCTTCCGGCAGCTCCAGACCGTGACCCGGGCCATGCCCATCCGCCGCCAGATCGAAGCCTATGAGACCTTCCGCGAGGCCGGCGGCACGGTCTATGTGCCGACCGCCGAGGAGAAGGCGCTGTTCCGCGCGGCGGCAGCGGGCATGCGGGCGTGGTTTCGGGAGAACTACGGCGGCGAATGGCTCGACAAGCTCGATACCGCCGTCGCTACCTGCGAAAACGATCTCGATGCGGCCTTCGACGCTGTCAATCGCGGCGGCGCATCGGCTCAAACCAGCACGCAGTGATCCGGATCGGCATTCTCGGCGCGGCGCGCATTGCGCCGGCCGCCCTCATCGAGCCAGCCGCTGAAATCCCGGAAGCGGCAGTAATCGCGGTCGCGGCGCGCGATCCGGGCCGCGCGCGGGCCTTTGCCGCCGAACACGGCATCCCACACGCCGCCGACGATTACGTGGCGCTGATCGCCCGTGACGACGTGGATCTGGTCTATGTCGCGCTGCCGCCCATGGGTCACGCGGAATGGTCGATCCGCGCGCTCGAAGCGGGCAAGCACGTGCTCTGCGAAAAGCCGCTTGCGATGAACGCCCGCGAAGCCGAGACGATGGTCGCGGCGGCGGAGCGCGCGGGCCGCCACCTGATCGAAGCGTTCCATTACCGCTTTCACCCGCTCTTCGGGCGCGTGCTGGAGATCGTGCGTGGCGGCGAGATCGGCGCGGTCCGCGCGATCGACGCCGTATTCGACGCTCGCGTCGCGGACCGCCCCGACCAGATCCGCTTCGATCCGGCACTCGGCGGCGGCGCCTGCATGGACCTCGGCTGCTATCCGATCCACTGGGCGCGCACCCTTGCTGGCGAGGAGCCCGAGGTCGTTTGGGCCGAGGCCGCTGAGGGGCCGCCCGGCATCGATATGGCCATGTTCGCCGATTTGAATTTCCCGAACGGCATCGCCGCCCGCATCCGCTGCGCGATGACGCATGACCGCCCCGAGCGTCACTTCAGCCACCTGATCGTGCAAGGGGACCTGGGCCGGCTGACCGTGCAGAATCCGCTCAGCCCTCATACCGGCCACAGATTGACCGTCGAATCCGACGGCAACCGGCGCTCGGAATCGGTGGACGGCGACACCACCTACGCGCACCAACTGGCGCATGTCATCGACGTGCTCAAGGCGCGCGCCGCGCCGGTCACCGGCGGCGCCGACGC